>CAYOFS010000055.1:0-13234 GCA_964403095.1 uncultured Flavobacteriaceae bacterium
AATAAAGCTAGTTTTATTTTATATATTAACAAATTAAGCGATTCTGATAAATTTTAAACAGTATATTGAATAAAGTTAGCAATTTTTATAAGTATACTTATCTATGTGTAGCAATTTATCTACTTTTGTTACAGAATTATAAAAAATATTTAAAATGAAAAAGTTTTTAATTGGTGTTATTGTTGCTGCAATATTATTTTTAAGCTTGTATTTTGTAGCAGTTTATTATGTGCCATATAGTGAAGGTTATAGAGCTGGAGAATTGGTAAAAATAAGTAATAAAGGTGTTATTTTTAAAACTTGGGAAGGGCGATTAAGTCAAGGAATATCAGATGAACTACAATTTGAATTTTCCATAGAAGGTAATCAAAAAGAAGTGATAGAACAACTTAAAAACTTACAAGGTAAAAAAGTAAAAGTAACATATATTGAACGTTTTGGAACTTTTCCATGGCTTGGAGATACTAAACATTTTGTTACTAAAGTTGAAGAAGCGAGAGATTAATTAAAACTTATATTTGATAAGTTACGATAAAAAAAACCTAAAATCATAGTTGATTTTAGGTTTTTTTGTAAGATGTATTGAATTTTAAGGTAAAAACTTTGCAATAGATTTTATCCATGCTTTTGCGCCACCTCTCACATAGCCAGTTTTACCTAATGGTTGTAAATCCTTTTTAGGATCAGCTCCATCACCTACATTAAATAACCAAACTGTTGGATAACCTCTAACTCCAAAAGCTCTTTGTAGGGCAGCATTTTGTTTTTTTAATTCTGGTGCTATTTTGGTTCTTCTAGGAAAATCTAATTCTAATAAAATTACATTCTTCTTTGCCCATTTTTTAAATTCTACTGTATCAAAAACTTCTCTTTTTAATACTTTACACCAACCACACCAATCACTACCAGTAAAATTTGCTAAAATAGGTTTTTTTGATTTTTGTGATAGTTTTGCAGCCTCACTAAAATCGGTTAGCCACACCGTTTCTTGTGAAAAAATTGTTGTTGTTGCTAAAAAAAAGAATACTAAAAATAAGTTTTTCATCGTTTGTTTGTTTTGTTCTTATACTTGGTTGCAATTTATGTGCCAAAATTACAAAATAAAGTCGTTTTGATAAAACAACGTTATTTTTTTATCTAACACCATGCATTAATATTTTTAATAACGGACTTAAAGCCATAGCTATTAACCCAACTCCGATAGGAATTGCGGTAAACATTAAAAAGAAAGTGCTCATGGAATATTCTGCTGTGATTTCATCAATCATTCCACCCATTTTCCCTGCTAGTTTATTACCAATTGCAACTGCAATATACCAAACACCAAACATCATTGCTATCATTCTACCAGGAACTAATTTACTCACATAAGAAAGTCCAACAGGTGATAAACAAAGTTCACCTAAAGTGTGGAATAAATAAGCAAATACTAAAAATATAATACTTACAGCTGCTGTCATTGCTCCTTGCGGAATATCTTTTGCTCCATAAGCTAAAACTCCAAAACCAAGACCTAATAAAATAAGACCTAAACCATATTTTACAGCTGCTGATGGATTATATTTACTTTCCCACCATTTAGTAAAGAATGGTGCAAAAGCAATAATAAATAAGGAATTTAAAATATTAAACCATGTTGCAGGTATTTCCGTAGTGTCCGAATAAAATTCTTTATAAAGTAAATAGATAACAATTCCCCAAATAATTAAAAAACTAATACCTAAAATAGTATTTGAAAGTGGTATTTCAGCATACGAAGTTTTAATTAATTTAATTAAAACCCAAGAGATAATTGCTAAAGGAACAATATAAATAAGTGAGTTTACAATTTTAAAAGTCATAGCAGCACTACCGTCAAGTACTCTATCTACATAATCTTTTGCAAAAATATTCATAGATCCACCAGCTTGCTCAAAAGAAGCCCAGAAAAATACGGTAAAAAACGCAAAAATTGCAACTGCAATCATTTTATCACGCACAACAGATCCATAACGAGCAATACGAGTAACTAATAAGTATAAGAATGAAACAAGACCTACTAAAATAGCAATGTTTTGACCTGAAATACCTGCTATTTCAAAAGGAAATATATTTATTGGATTTGCATATCCTTTCATTTTTGAAATTTCATATAAAGGGTCATTAATTAAGTATAAAATACCTAAAATACCACTTACATACATTAAAATTTTATCTAATCCTGTAAAGTAATTTAAACCTGTTTCACCTTCTTCTAAAATTTCAGAAAGCCCAGCTTCGTTTAATTCTTCTTTCTTTTCGGGTTTATCACCAATTCCTTTAAATAAAGGTTGTGCAAAATAGAATTGTAACATTCCTAAGAGCATAAAAATTCCTGCTAAACCAAAACCATAAGACCAGCTATATTTTTCACCAATTGTACCACAAAGTAAAATTCCTAAAAAGGCACCAGCATTAACGCCCATATAAAATAAAGTAAAAGCACCATCTTTCTTTTCAGGATGATGTTTGTACATGTGAGAAATAATAGAAGTAATATTTGGTTTAAAAAGTCCGTTACCAAGTATTAAACCCATAAGACCTAAATATAAAAAAAACTCCGTTTCAAACGCCATAAATAAGTGACCTAAAGTCATTATAAAAGCACCGATAACTACAGCCATTTTATAACCTAATTTATTATCTGCAAGCCAACCACCAATAATTGGTGTAATATAAACTAGAGAAGCATAAGTACCAAAAAGAGCCAAAGCAGCTTTTCTATCCCATTCCCAACCTGGATTAAAACCAGTCATTCCCGATGTTAAGAATAATACTAATAAAACACGCATTCCGTAATACGAAAAACGCTCCCACATTTCGGTAAAAAATAGTACAAATAACCCTGCTGGATGACCTAATACTGTTTTTTCAAAAAAGCTATCTGTTGATGTTGTGCTCATAAATTTTTAAGTTAATTAATAATTAAAGTTTGCAATATACGAAAGCAACTAAGTAAATTAGTTACTTTTTTAATTTTTTTTAGAATCCAATAAGATCATTACCTTGTATTTGACGTTCTTTTGGTTTAACAACCAAATTATCATAAGCAATTAAAGCTAAAATAGCGACAACACCAATACCAACAATTACATACCAAATTTTATTTGGATTGTATGTATCCCAAACCATTTGTGTCATTTCGTTTTGTGTCATATTTAATTTTTCTGATGCTAATTTAAAGTAATCATTTTTTGAAAATTTATCTCCAATTTCTGGCATATCAATACCTTTTGTTTTCATATCAGTTTGTAATAAACTTAATTTATCAGACCAATTTTGGTATAAATTACCAGAAATAAATGTTGTAAAAAAGTTACCAGCAGCAACAGGTAAAAAATAGGTTCCTTGATATAAAGCTTCTTTTCCTTTAGGCGAAATAATTGCAATAAATGAAGATAAAGTAGGTCCTGACATCATTTCTCCAACAGCAAAGACCATAATACCAATTATTGTGTACATTCCGTTGTCAAAATAAAAAGTTAATCCAATACCAATTACAGCAACAATAAATCCAGCAATCATAGCACTAACATGTCGCATTTTCATAACAAAATAAGAAACTATAATTTGAAATAATACAATAGATAATGCATCAATATTAATCAACATTTCAGGATTTACTGAATCGCCTCCACCACTCATGAAACTAGCAAGCCAAGGAGAAAATTCTGCAATAGAATTATGTAAAGCTTTTGTGTTAACCCAATCTTCAATAAAAGTTGGTAGTGTGTAAAATAACTGGTTAAACATGGTCCAAAAACCAACCATAATAATTAATAACACAGTTAATCTAGAGTCAGATAAAGCTTCAAATATTTTTTTAAATGCATCACTAACAGCTTCACTAAATGTTTCTTTATCTTTTTTCTCTCTATATGGTTCTTTAAATAAAAATAGCACTAACAAAAGATTTATAAATATTACTATTGTTGCTTGAATAAAAATT
This sequence comes from uncultured Flavobacteriaceae bacterium, assembly GCA_964403095.1. Lineage (GTDB taxonomy): Bacteria > Bacteroidota > Bacteroidia > Flavobacteriales > Flavobacteriaceae > S010-17. Next base: position 3,968 of record CAYOFS010000055.1, read on the forward strand.
AATCTCCATCCATATTCAGTTCTTAAACTTGAAGACATTGCTGGCCCAACAAAACCTCCAATATTCACCATCATATAAAACAAACCAAAACCTAAAGTTGAATTTTCTTTAGTGGTTGATTTTGTTACAATAGCAGAGGCAACTGGTTTAAATATTGCTGCACCAATTGCAGTGAATAAAAATATTACAAACATACCTGAAACAGTAGTGGCTTGCCCCATTAAATAATATCCAGAGCCTAACATTACATAGGCTATAATTAAGGAAAGTTTATACCCTATTTTATCTGCTATTATTCCTGTAAAAATTGGCATAAAATACAAAAGAGCCGTAATTAAACCCATTATTTGTCCTTTCTCTATATGGGTAAACCCTAAAGCGCCTTCATCTGTAGAACCAGTAAGATATAATGCAAAAACTGCAAAGAAACCGTACCAAGCCCATCTTTCAAAAAGCTCCATAAAACTTGCTAACCAAAACGTTTTATTAAAAGAACCTATTAACTGAAAAAAACCTTTATTTTCTGTACTCATTGTGTGAAAATTTATGTTTAATAAGTAAACCTAATAGAATTAACTATTAGGTTTGTATTATATTTTAATTAATCTGCTAATTCAAAACCTTCGGCTTCATCGTGATGTATTTCTTTTTCATCTTCAGCACCATGTGTTAATCGTTTTAATGGTTTTAGTAGTGCTATTACTAATAAAGCAAATACAACTGTAAATATAGTAATTCCCGCAAATATGGTATATTCTCCTAATTCAGAAGCGTTTTCACCCAATATACCTGCAACTTTTCCACCTAAACCAGTTGCTGCAAAATATAATCCCATCATTAAAGAGGCGTATTTTACAGGTGCTAATTTGGTAACAAATGATAAAGATACTGGTGAAGAAGAAAGTTCTCCAATTGTATGGAATAAATAAGCTAAAACTAACCAATGCATACCTGAATGACCTTTAATTCCATATTCTCTAGCAGCAAACACCATAAATATAAAACCAATACCCATAATTACAGTACCGATAGCCATTTTAAATAGTGCTGATGCTTCTTTATTTTTTAATTTACGTTTTGCCCAAATGTTTGCAATCCAAACAGCTAATAATATAATAAATCCAGCATTTAAACCTTGAAACATAGGTGTCGGTATTAAATAGCCTAACAACATTCTATCTGTTTTTTGTTCCGTATAAATACTCATTAATCCTCCAGCTTGTTCAAAAGCTCCCCAAAAAACAATCACAATTAAAAAAGAAAGTAAGACTACTAAAATTCTATCTTTTTCAATACGGGTTTCTAAACTTTGATATATCATCATCATTAATCCAACAACAAAAGATAAGAATATGAATAATGCACCATAACCCCAATGATCAACTCCTTCAAATGTAAAGCCAGCATAAAGTGATAATACTAACATTATTAGAAAAATAGCTAAATGAATAGGTGACTTAAAAATATTTGAGAATATTGCAACTAAAGAAACATCGTCTTTCTTTTCTTGTTCTGTTGGTTTATTACCAACGTGTTCAATATATTTTTGACCCCAAATATAAACCATCAAACCAAATAGCATAGCAACACCTGCAGTACCAAAACCAGCGTGCCAACCCCATTTTGCAACAATTAAGCCTATAAAAGTTGTTGCAAGTAAAGAACCTAAATTAATACCAATATAAAAAATAGAAAAACCTTTATCTCTACGAATATCTCCTTTTTTATATAAACCACCAACCATAGTTGAAATATTAGGTTTTAGCATACCAACACCTAAGATAATTAAACCTAAACCTGTTAGAAATGCCCAAGGAGCTTCAATTGCTAAAGTACCATGACCTAAAACTAATATAAATGCACCTATCATTACAGCTTTTCGTTGCCCTAATACTTTGTCTGCTAAAATACCTCCTGGAATTGAAACTACATAAACCAACATTACATACCAACCATAAAGTTTTAATGCTTCGACTTCTGTCCAACCTAAACCTGCACCATCTTTATGTCCTGCTTGAGCTATCATATAAATTACTAATAATGCTCGCATTCCATAATAAGAGAATCGTTCCCACATTTCTGTAAAGAATAATACATATAATCCCATTGGATGACCAAATAATTCTTTTTGATGTGGTTTTAATGCTGTTGCTGACATAAATTTTAATTTTTTAATTTTAATTCATCCGCAAAGTACAAACAAATATTAAAAAATTTGCTACCTATGATAAGAAATTATAGTTTGTGTGTAATTATCATTACTAAAACCGTTAAATTATTTATTTTAAAATAGAAATAAATAAGACCTAATAAACTAGCAATTACTCAAAGAATAAAAGAAAGTGAAAATTCTAAAATTTGATAAAATAATTGGTGGTTTTCCATTATAGATTATCTTCAATAAACTTAGTCATCATATTATAAAGGTGTAATCTATCATAACGTGCACTATAAATTCCATGCGCTCTATCTGGATAAATAAATTGATCAAAGGGTTTGTTTTCTTTTACTAAAGCATTAATCATTCGCATAGTGTTTTGTACATGTACATTATCATCACCCGAACCATGAATTAACAGGTATTTCCCTTTTAATAAATTGGTAAAATTTATTGGCGAATTATCATCATAACCACTTGCGTTTTCTTGAGGAGTTTTCATGTATCTTTCGGTATAAATAGTGTCGTAAAAACGCCAAGATGTGACAGGCGCAACGGCAATTGCCATTTTAAATGTATCTACTCCTTTGGTAATTGCTAAAGAAGACATATAACCACCAAAAGACCAACCCCAAATTCCGATACGTTCTTTATCAATATAAGAACGCTTACTTAATTCTTTTGCAGATTCAATTTGATCTTCAATTTCATACTTTCCTAATTCTAATTGTGTTACTTTTTTAAAATCACGTCCTTTTTTTCCTGTTCCTCTTCCATCAATACAGACAACGATATATCCTTTTTGAGCCAACATAAAATGCCAATAATCGTTTGCATCATTCCATCTATTTGCAACCATTTGACTTCCTGGACCAGAATATTGATACATAAATAGTGGGTATTTTTTATTTGTATCAAAATTGGCAGGTTTAATCATCCACATATTAAATGTACCGTCTTTTGTGGTAATGGTTGAAAATTCTTTTTCACCTAAATTATAGGCAGATAATAAATTGGTAACTGCCGAGTTTTCTTTAATTACTTTAATTTTTTCACCATTTTCAGCTTTATTTAAAGTGTAAATTGCAGGAGTTTCTGAATTGGAAAAAGTATTGATGTAATAGTTAAAACTATTACTAAATGCAGCTGAATTACTACCTGTATTAACAGATAGTTTTTGCATTTTTGTTCCGTCTAAATTTACAGAAGAAATAGTTCGGTTAATAGAACCATCTTGAGTAGATTGAAAATATATTCGGTTTGTTTTTTTATCAAATCCGTAGTAATTGGTTACTTCCCATTTTCCTTTTGTAATTTGGTTTATAAGTTCCCCATTTTCCGAATAATGATAAATATGGTTAAAACCATCTTTCTCGCTTGTCCAAATAAAACTAGTATCATCTAAAAAAGTTAAGTCATCTTTAACCTCAACATAAGCAGTATCTTTCTCGTTTAAAATCACTTTATTTTGTAAAGAATTTTCATCAACAAAAATTAAATTCAAATTATTTTGATGGCGATTTAAAGTACTTACACAAAGCGAGTTTTTAGTAGTAAATTCTATTCGTGGTATGTAGTATTGTTTATCTTCGCCTAAGTTGATTTTTAGATTAGAATTGGTGTTTAAGTTGTACATAAACAAACTTACTTCGGCATTATTTTCTCCTGCTTTTGGGTATTTAAAAACTTGTTGTGTTGGGTATAAATCTTCACCATAAATATCCATTGAAAACTCAGGAACATTGGTTTCATTAAAACGAATAAAAGCAATTTTATCTGATTTATTATTCCATTCAAAAGCTCTTACGAAAGCAAATTCCTCTTCATAAACCCAATCGGTTATACCATTTATTATTTTATTATTTTCACCATCAAAGGTAAATTGCTTGGTGGTATTTGTAGTTAAATCTTTATAAAAAAGATTGTTTTGATACATAAAACCAACCTTATTTCCATCAGGAGAAAAAGTTGGTTCTTGAATTTTATTATCCGATATTTTTTCTAGTTTTTTTGATACTAAATCATAAACAAAATAAACACCTCTTGATGAATGACGATAAATTTGCTCACTTTCTGTACCAATTAGTAGTTTATTTTCTTCCTTATTGAACGTGTAATTGTACAGTGAGTTAATTTCGTTAAGGTTTGTAGCATCAACCAGAGTTTCTAGTTTCTCTAAGGTTTTATAGCTATATTTATCTAATTGTTGCCCACGATTATTGATTACATAGTAATAATCTCCTTTTTTAGCGGCATGAAATCCACCTAAACGTTGTATTCTAAAAGTACCTTTTGACCAAATGTCTTCTAGGGTTATTTGTTTCCCAACCTTGACAGCATTAATATTCGTGTTATTGCTAACCTTATCAGGGTTTGATGTTGTTTTTTTTATAGAGCATCCTATAAATAGTATTGTTGTGGTAATTAGAAATAGTACTTTTTTCATTATATTGGATTTAAACCCCAAGTTTACGAATTTTTGAGTTAATTTATGTTAAAATTATTTTATTCTCATTTTATATTTGGTAAATTGGTACTTAATTTAATAATACTTGGAGTTATGAAATATTTTTATTGTTTTTTTTTATTAATATCATTATCTAATTGTAAATTATTATTTGATGATTGTGATGTTGAAGATAAAAAAATAGGAGAAAAGTATTTAACACAATTTACAACTACATTTATTGAAAAATTTCTTAATAAGACTGTTGTTTATGTTGATGAATTTGGTAATGAATTAAAATTTGTAGAACAAAATGGAATTCAAAAAATAATAGAAAGGAAACTCATAAATATAAACTGTAATAGCGGAATTGGAGAAATTAATAAATCGTATGATTATATTGAGTATGAACAAAAAGACATAACGTTGATTGAACCAACTCAAAACTTAGTAATAAAATACGATGGTAGAATGTTTAGTTATTCATCACTTATTCCGAACCCTATATTTCACGATAGTTTAGAATCAAAAATATATATTTCAAATGGTTCTTGCTGTAAAATACATTCTCAATTAATAATGTCTATGCGAGGAAATGACAATCAACAGGTTAATATTATAGACCCACAAATTATTTTGGATACAATTATTTTGAATAAGCAGTTTAATAATATTTATAAAATAAAAAAAGATGATCTTTGTTGTTATAATGAGCAACCAGAACAAGAACTTCCTAATGAATTATATATATCTAAAGTAGATGGTATAATTGCATTTAAACAACTAAATGGTGAGTTGTGGCGTTTTGACCGAATAGAGTAAATTTTTAGTGAAACTTCAGCTAATACCAGAACAGGCTATATAAATTGATTGGAATACTACTTTTTTAAATTACTTTTGTGTTTTATAAATTATAAACATGCCAAAAAAAATAAACGGATTTTCAAAACTAAATAAAGAAGAAAAAATAAATTGGTTAGCCTCTAATTTTTTCCAAGATAAAAATCAAGGAATAACTACATTAAAAAATTATTGGAATACTAATGAAAAGCTACAAAGCCTACATGATGATTTTATAGAAAACACCATTTCTAACTTTTACATTCCGTATGCAGTTGCTCCAAATTTTGTAATTAATGGTAGAGATTATACTATTCCAATGGCAATTGAAGAAAGTTCGGTTGTTGCAGCAGCAGCTTTAGTTGCTAAATTTTGGAGTACTCGTGGCGGTTTTAAAACAACGGTGATTTCTACTACAAAAATTGGTCAGGTTCATTTTATGTTTTATGGTAAAGAAGATGAATTGGAAGCTTACTTTAATCATATTAAATCGGAATTATTTACAGTTACCAATAGCATTACTAAAAACATGCGCAAGCGTGGCGGAGGAATTTTAGATATTGAATTAAGAAATAAAACAGCCGATTTAGAAAATTATTACCAGCTACATCTTACCTTTGAAACAAAAGACAGTATGGGCGCAAACTTCATAAACACTTGTTTAGAAGCAATTGCAAACCATTTTAAAGATACGGATAAATTGGATATTCAAATAGTTATGAGTATTTTATCTAATTATGTGCCAGATTGTTTAGTTCGTGCTGAGGTTAGTTGTAAAGTGGAAGATTTATACAAAGAGAATGCTACTTATTATGCACAAAAGTTTATTCAAGCTTTAGATATTGCGAATGCAGAACCGCATAGAGCTGTTACACATAATAAAGGTATTATGAACGGAATTGATTCTGTTGTTATCGCTACAGGAAACGATTTTAGAGCGGTCGAAGCAGGAGTTCATGCTTATGCTTCAAGAAGTGGAAAGTATAAGAGTCTTTCTAGTGCTAACATAGAAGATGGCGTATTTAATTTTTGGTTAGAAGTTCCATTAGCTTTAGGAACTGTTGGTGGTTTAACCAAATTACATCCTTTAGCAAAATTGAGTTTAGAAATATTGCAAAGTCCATCAGCTAAAGAATTAATGGAAATTGTTGCCGTAGTTGGTTTGGCTCAAAATTTTGCTGCCTTACGTGCTTTAACGACAACTGGTATTCAAAGTGGGCACATGAAAATGCACTTAGGTAATATTATAAAACAACTTACTACTGATGAAAATGAAGTTGCTTATTTGTTAAATTATTTTGAAAATAAAACCGTTTCACATAGTAGTGTTGTGGAGGTTTTTGAGAAGTATAAATTATCATAAAAAAACCTCCTAATTTTAAAATTAGGAGGTTTTTTATCTTTTTAAGTATTTAAAAACGAATTACTTTTTAGTTTCTTCTTTTTTAGTTTCCGTTTTTATCTCTTTTTTTACATCTTCAGTTTTAACTGGAGTTTCTTCTTTTTTATCCGATGAATTATCTTTATCATAATCACTATTTAATGCAGTTAAAATAGATTCGGTTAAATCTACACTATCTTCATTATACATTACCGCACCATTTAAGTCAACCGTACCAAAGATAATTTTATAATTATTTTTCTTACCGTAATCTTTAATAAAAACATTTACTTTTTCAGCTATTTTTTTAATAGCTTCTTGACCTTCATTTTGAGTTTGATATTGTATCTGTTGGTTTTTTTGTTGTAGCATTTGTTGTTCAGCACCTAACTGTTGCTCTGTTTTAGTTCTATTTTTAGCGGACATTTTACCTGCATTTTTTTGATATGCTGTAACTTTTGCTTGAAAGGATTGAAATTCTTTTTCTAAGTTTTTTTGTGATTGCTCAGATTTTACTTTCATTTCAGATTCAACTACTAGAGTACCTTTATACTCCTTAATTAATTTTTCAGTATTTATAACACCAAATTTAGCTTGTGTACATGATGCTAATGTTACTATTGCTATTACAGCGATTACGATTTTTTTCATTATTTTAAATTTTAAATTATAGAATAGCAAAAATAAGGTTTTATTTAATTTAGACCTCCTTTTTAATGTCTTATTTTTAGTCTATATTAAGATAGTATATTTCCCTTATTGTGTACAATAAAAATCATTAGTTGTTTAGAAATTACATAAAAAGAATAAGTTTGCCTTGTTATAATAATTACTTACCTTTGTTTAATAAAAAAGTATTTTACACCATGTTTAACCGATTAATTTTTTTTATTTTTTTATTTTTAAGCTTAATTTCTTGTGATTTTAATAAAAAAAGTGAGATAAGTGGTACTAATCAAGAAACAGAATCCATTGATTTTTCAAGTGTAGATGCTTATCCGTTATTAAATGATTGTAAACAAATCACATCTAGAGCATTACAAAAACAATGTTTTTATAAACTACTATCTAAGCAAATTGAAAAATCAATTAACCCTTTAAAAATGAATTTATCTCATTTATTAAAAGATACTATATTGGTAAAAATACAAATAAGCTCAAAGGGTAAAATTAAGGTAAAATCTTTTAATTTAGAAAACAACTCGGAATTTAAAGATTTTAAAAATGCTATTATTTATAGTATAGATAATCTATCTATAATTCAACCAGCAATAAAACATGGAGTTCCAGTTACAACTGAATTTGTGTTACCCATTGTTATAAAATAAAAGTTATTTTCAAATTACATTTAACCCTAAAAACGAATAGCTAATTTTTTCAATAACCGAAGCACTTCAACATATAACCAAATTAACGAAACTAGAATTCCCCAAGTAGCAACCCATTCCATATATTTTGGTGCTTTGTGTAGTTTTCTATCAATATAATAAAAGTCGAGTAGTAGCGAGAATGATGCTACACTAGCCGCTATTAAAGTAAAGCCAATAGAAATCCAAGATGTACCATAAATAATACCAAGTGTAATACCAAAATAACGCAAAATAAAACTGATAATATAAATAGTCATAATAGTTGCAATAGCACTATAAATCACACTTCTAAATTGATGTGTAACTTTAATAATATTGTTTTTATAAAGAAATAACATCACAAAAAAAGAAATAACACTCACTTTTACTGCTACTATTGGTAAACCATCAAAACGATTATCGGCATAGGCAGAAATACCACCCAAAAAGCAACCTTTCGCTAAAGCATAAATAGGCACAGTAATTGGAGACCATTTTTTTTTATAGGAAGTAATCACAGAGAAAACAACACCAACAATCATTCCCCCATAAATATAATAGGTAACCGATTCGCCTCGTTTTACCATATTCCAAACATACCAAGTAGTTAAGCCAACTAAAAACAACCCGTAGATACTTTTTAATAAAACACCATTCAAACTCATTTTATTGGTAGAATAAGACGAGTCTTTCCAAATATAACTTGTAAAAACAGGATTTGATGTTCTCATATTTATTCTGTGTTTTTAGTTATAAATTTTGATGATATTTAATTAAACCATTAATTGGTCTTTGTAAAATTCCAGCAATTTTTAATCCGTTTTCTTGAGCTACTTCGTGTAGAATTTTTTCAAAATAAAAAGCTATTGAACCAATAAAATAAATTGGAATACTTGTTTCTTTTTCATAAGGTAATATCTGCCTTTCAAAAAATAAAGCAAACCCATCTTTAATTATTTTATGGATATACTCACTATCCTTAAATTGAAACATAAACTCAGCAAAATTACCAAGATATGCGTTTGGGCTATCCTCAATATATAGGTTTTTTTTAATTTCATCAGGGTCTAAATTATAAGAATTTTCGAAGTTT
>CAYOFS010000056.1:0-12740 GCA_964403095.1 uncultured Flavobacteriaceae bacterium
AATTTATAGTGTATTTTGATGTTGAATTGGTATCACTATATAAGGTCATTAATATTAAAGTGGATATGACTTTATTAATTCTACCAAACTCGTAATAATACCAAATAATTACATTTCACATTGTAAAATGTAATTAAGTAACATGAATTACTAACAAACCATTAATTGATTCGTATATTTGTTTTCTAAAACAATATTTATAATGAATTTAAAAGTCATATTTCCTATTATTGATTGGATAACCAATTATAAAAAAGAATGGTTTAAAGGTGATTTAAGTGCTGGTTTTACAATCGGTATTATGCTAATACCTCAAGGTATTGCCTATGCTATGATTGCCGAATTACCACCAATATACGGGTTATATACCGCAATGATACCTCAGTTAGTTTATGCTGTTTTTGGAACATCAAGACAATTAGCTGTTGGTCCAGTAGCATTAGATTCATTAATTGTTGCAACAGGTGTTGCTGCTATTGCTGAAATAGGAACAGAAAACTATGTGCAATTTGCCATTTTATTAGCTTTTATGGTTGGATCTTTACAAGTTTTTTTTGGTGTATTTAAGCTCGGTTTTCTTGTTAATTTTTTATCAAAACCAGTTATTAATGGCTTTACATCAGCAGCAGCAATAATTATTGGATTTAGCCAACTAAATAATTTATTAGGTTTAAACCTTGAAAGAAGTAGTAAAATTCAATATATTTTATATGATGTCTATAATCATTTAACAGAAATTAATCTGCCGAGCTTCTTCGTAGGTATAAGTGCAATTTTAAGTATTGTGTTTTTTAAAAAATACGTAAAAAAAATACCAGCAACAGTAGTTGTTATTCTCTTAAGTATCCTTGTTGCTAAAATACTAAATTTAGAACAACTTGGTGTTAAGCTTGTTGGTGAAATACCTAATGAATTACCTAAATTCACTATCCCTACATTTGATAAAGAAGTAATGTTAAAAATGATTCCTGTAGCCTTTACACTTTCTTTTATTGGCTTCTTAGAAGCAATTTCTCTAGCCAAAGCAGTAGAAATTCATCATACAGAATATAAAGTCAAACCAAATAAAGAATTTATAGCTTTAGGTTTAGGTAATATTATTGGTTCTTTTTTTCAAACATATACATCTACGGGAGGTTTTTCTAGAACGGCTGTGAATAATCAAGAGGGCGCAAAAACGCCTTTATCTTCAATTGTTGCAGCTTTAGTTGTTGCTTTAACATTATTGTTTTTCACACCAGTATTCTATTATTTGCCTAAAGCAGTATTGGCTGCTGTGATTATGGTAGCAGTTTATGGATTGATTGATTTTAAAATGCCTAAAAACCTTTTTAAATATACCGTTCGAGATTTTTTAATTCTACTTGCTACATTACTAATTACAATAACAATTGGTATTGAAAAAGGTATTTTAACAGGTGTTATATTATCTATTGTGATGTTGATATATAATAGTGTTACACCACATATAGCAGTATTAGGTCAAGTAGGAGACACCCATTTTTATAGAAATACTAAACGTTTTAAAGACTTGAATATTGATAAAGAATATTTAATTATTCGCTTTGATTCTCCATTGTATTTTGCAAATGCAACTTTTTTTAAAGATAAAGTACAAGAGTTTGCTAAAAGTAAAGGAAAAACATTAAAACTTATTATTATTGATGGTGAAAGCTTGAAGCGATTAGATAGTTCGGCTATAATTACTTTAGAAGAGCTTTTGGATTTCTTTAAAAGTCAAAATGTAATTATTTCATTTGCAGGATTAAAAGGTCCTACAAGAGATTTGATAAAAAAATCTGGATTAATAGACAAAATAGGTACTGATCAATGTTTTATGAGTATTCATGAAGCTGTAGCGTGTTACTATAATAAGTGTAATAATATCCCTCAAAATTCAAAGTTTGATAAATATATTAATCAGACAGATAACAGTTGATTTTTTTTGTAACATGGGTTACATTATTATAAGTGAATAATCTTATTTTTGTGCTTATTAATTAAAAAACTAAAGTCATGAAAATCAATAAAATTATTACAGGTCTAGTATTACTTTTCACTATTACTACACTTGCTAGTTGCGTGAATGGTAAAACTAAGGACAATAATACCAAATCAACAGAATCTGTAACACAAACAAATCCGCCAATAAAAAGAGTAGCAGTTAAGGAATTTCAAGAAAATATTGAAGGTAAGGAAGTACAACTAGTAGATGTTAGAACGCTAAAAGAATTTAAACAAGGGCATCTTGAAAATGCAGATAATGTAGATGTGATGAATAAAAGTTTTATGGATAAAATGGCAAAATATAAAAAAGATGTGCCTGTTTATGTGTATTGCCGTTCTGGAGGAAGAAGTATGAAAGCTGCAAAAATGTTACAATCTAAAGGGTTTCAAGTGGTAAACTTAAATGGAGGCTTTAGAGATTGGTCTGAAAAAGGTTTAAAAACTGTAAAATAATAATTTATTTTTTTTATCTAGAAAAAATGAAAAAAATAATAGTATTACTTGTGATTGCTATTGGATTTCATAGTTGTAATAAAGAAGGTCAATTATCGAAAGAAGAGAAAACCGAATACATTGCAGAAGGAAAGAAAATAGGAAAAGCCACCTTGCAAAAATTAGGAGGTAATTTAATGAAAGAAATGAAAAGTGGCGGACCACTTAAGGCAATTCCGTTTTGTAATATTAATGCAAATAATCTAACAAATGAAGTAGCAAAAATATATAATGTTCGTATTAAAAGAACTTCACATAAATTAAGAAATCCAAAAAATGCACCTAATAAAAGTGAAGCAGAAATAATAAATCAATACCTTTCTCAGATTGAAAAAGGAGCGAAATTAAAACCACAATTAGTTAAGGACAATCTTGGGGAAATCCATTTTTATGCACCAATAAAAATGGAAGCTAAATGCATTGTTTGCCATGGCGATGTTGTAGAAGGTATTAATACTAAAATTAAATCTCTTTATCCAAATGACAAGGCTACAGGTTTTAAAATTAACGATTTACGAGGTATTTTAAGTGTTACTTTTGAATAAGTATTAATAATGTAAGCTTTTTATGATAATTTCGACTAAATTTATACAAAAATAAATTCAAAATAATGAGAACAATAAATATATTAAATTTAAAATGTAATGGTTGTGCGAACACCATTAAAAAAGGACTTCTTTCTGTCGAAGGAGTAAGTGAAGTTGAGGTTACTTTAGAAAATTCAGAAATAAAAATAAATAAAGTTTCCGAAGAAATTTTCAAATCAGTTAAAGAGAAATTATTAAAAATGGGGTATCCTGAAGTTGGTGATGCAAACACAGTACTACATAAAGCAAAGTCATTTGTTAGTTGCGCTACTGGAAAAATGAGTTAATTATATATATATCTTAATAAAATACTAAACTCAAATTTAATTATTTGGGTTTTTTTAAAGGACTAAATATGGCAAGTTTTAAAGAGATAATTAATGATGAAAAACCTGTATTGGTTGATTTTTTTGCAGAATGGTGTGGTCCATGTAAAACAATGATGCCAATTCTATCAGAGCTTAAGTCGTTAATAAAAAATCAAGTAAAAATTATTAAAATTGATGTTGATAAAAATCCATCTGTTGCTGCTGCATACCAAGTTAGAGGTGTGCCAACTTTAATATTATTTAAACAAGGAAATCCTGTATGGAAACAATCAGGCGTGGTTCCAACACAGCAGTTAAAAGAGATAATAGAAAAACACATCTAATATCTAAAAAAAACAGGAAACATTTATAACGATAAAATTTTATCCCAAAGAAAAATCATTAATATCAATGTGCCATGTTCCGAATTAAATAATAAAATGAACACATGAACTTAGCTACTATTTTAAAAAGTAAATTTAGTGTTTTAGCAAGTTCCCTATCTTTAATTCAAGAAATTGATAGTATTGCTTCTATATATGAGTTTAAAAAGAACACCGTTATTTTAAAGGAAAATACTTTTGTAAAAGTTATTCCTTTAGTTGTCACGGGTTTAGTGAAAGTATATAAACAAGATCAGCATGGAAATGAAGTGCTTCTGTATTATATAAAGCCTGGAGAAAGTTGTATTATGTCTATTATGGCAGCAGAAAAAAATATAGCAGTTAATATTAGAGCTGTTATTGAAGATGATGCTACAGTGATTGTTATTCCTATTTCTAATATTAGTAAGCTACGTAAAGAACATGCTAAATGGAATGCCTTTGTTTATGAACTTTTTAATGATAAATTTGACGAAGTTATTGAGATGGTTAAAATTCTCACTTTTTCAAATAAACAAGAACGATTAGAAGATTATCTTAAAACGAAAGCGGAGTTAAATAAATCAAGCTATATTTTAAAATCACATCAACAAATCGCTAATGAATTAGGCTCTTCTAGAGAGGTTATTTCAAGATTGCTAAAAAAAATAGAAAAAGAAGGGAAAATTGAATTATCACAACGTCAGATAAAATTAATATAATTGTAAAGTTGTAACATTAATCACTAAAAAAGTATAATTATCTACGTATTTTTGTAGTGTTAAAAGGTTAATAATTAATTTAATATATTATATCATGAAAAAAAACGTTGGAAAAATTGACAAAATTGTAAGAGTTATTATTGCTTTAGTGGCTGCATATTTTGCATATAGTGGTGGTTTTACTGCTGAATGGCAAGAGTATGCTCTTTGGGCTGTTGCAATTATTATGATGTTTACAGCAATAGTTGGTACTTGTCCGATTTATTCTATTTTAGGAATGAAGACTAATAAGTAATATACCATTTACTAGCAAACCATTTATTAAAATAAAAAAAACCAATCACAATTAAGTGATTGGTTTTTTTTATTGTAAATTCACTATTTATAAGGCTTCTTTTAACTATGAATAGCTCTATTTTCAACTGCCATACAAGCCTCTTTAATAGCTTCGGTAAAAGTTGGATGTGCATGTGATGTTCTTGCAATATCTTCAGCTGAAGCTCTAAATTCCATAGCAACAACCGCAGCGGCAATCATATCGGCAGCTCTTGCACCAATCATATGGACACCTAAAATTTCATCGGTTTTAGCATCGGCAATTACCTTTACTTGTCCTTCTAAATCCATACTTGCTCTTGCTCTACCTAAAGCACGCATTGGAAAAGAACCAACTTTATAATCTACACCAGCATCTTTTAGCTCCTGTTCTGTTTTACCAACAGCAGCAACTTCTGGCCAAGTATAAACTACGCCAGGAATTAAATTATAATCCATGTGTGGTTTTTGACCAACAATAGTTTCGGCTACAAATTCACCTTCTTCACTTGCTTTGTGAGCAAGCATTGCACCTTTTACAACATCGCCAATTGCATAAATATTTTTTATACTTGTTTGTAAATGAGCATTTGTTTCTATTTGTCCTCTTTCGGTTAGTTTTACACCTGCATTTTCTAGGCCTAATCCATCAGTAAAAGGTCTTCTTCCAACCGATACTAAACAATAATCGCCTTTAAATTCAACGCTTTCTCCTTTTTTATTTTCGGCTGTTACAATCACTTCTTTTGCATTTCCTTTAACAGATGTTACTTTATGTGAAGTGAAAAACTTTACTTTTTGTTTTCTTAATGATTTTTGTAATTCTTTAGACAACATTGCATCCATTGTAGGTACAATTGTTGGCATATATTCAATCACCGAAACTTCTGCACCTAATCGTTTATAAACCGACCCTAATTCAAGCCCAATTACGCCGCCGCCAATTACAATTAAGTGTTTTGGTATTTCTTTTAAGCTCAAAGCTTCGGTAGAAGTTATTACCCTTTTTTTATCTAATTTTATAAATGGTAAGGTTGATGGTTTTGAACCTGTTGCTATGATTGTGTTTTTAGATTCAATCGTTTCTGTAGAGCCATCCGCTTTAGCAATATTTATGTGTGTTGCATCTTTAAAACTTCCGATACCATTAAATACGTCAATCTTATTTTTGGTCATTAAAAAATTAATTCCTTCACAGGTTTGCGAAACTACCTCATCTTTACGGCTAATCATTTGTTTAAAATCAACTGATAATTTACCTGTTTTAATCCCGTGTTTTTCAAAATGATTTACAGCATCGTGATAATGATGAGACGAATCTAACAAGGCTTTTGATGGAATACAACCCACATTTAAACAAGTTCCTCCAAGTGTATTATATTTTTCAATAATGGCAGTTTTAAGCCCTAACTGTGCGCAACGTATTGCAGCAACATATCCTCCAGGTCCAGATCCGATAACGGTAACATCGTATTTACTCATGATTTTGTTTTTTAATTGTATAGCAAATTTACGTTTTTAAAACATATTCAACACACTAATTTTATTTTTTAAACGTTAATATAAAATGAAATTTAACTTCCTTTTATTTTTTGTGATTTTAATAAGTTGTCAATCGGATAATTTAAAAGAAAAGGATTATTCTAAACAAATTAATTTAGTCAAATCGCATGCTAAAAATAACAACTACAATCAAGATATTGCTTTAATGATTGATTACTCAATACATAGTGGTTTGCCTAGATTTTTTATTGTGAATCTACAAAAAAATAAAATTACAGATAAGGCTTTGGTTTGCCACGGAAAAGGAAAGGACAACCATGCTAATAGCATGGCAAAAGCTATTAATTTTAGTAATGTTAATAATAGTAATTGTACTTCTTTAGGCTTTGCTTTAATTGGAGAACGTGCTTATAGTAAATGGGGTAAAAATTATAAATATTGGTTAAACGGACTTGAAAAAAGCAATAATAACATGAAAAAAAGGGTCGTAGTTTTACATGCTTGGGAAGGCGTTCCAAATTTTAAAACCTATCCGCTACCTATTGCAAATAGTTTAGGTTGCCCAACAGTTTCTATTGATTTTTTAGACACACTAGACTCTATCCTTAAAAAAGAAAAAAAGGTTTTGTTGTATTCGTTTAAATAAAACTTCCTAAATTTGCACTACAATAAAAAGAGGTGCTAATTTTCTTTTCCATTTAATGAATTAGAAAAAGCTGAGATTATACTCTACGAACCTGAACAGGTAATGCTGTTAAGGGACTTTTAGATGCTTTTCGCAATAGTATTGCCTTTTTATTTATTTAATTAATCTTTTATAAATAAAAACACAATGAAATCAATTTTAACCATTACAATTATCTTTATTAGTTCGGTCATTTTTGCACAAAAAACCGATATTAAAAAAGACACCATTAAACTAGACGAGGTTTTAGTTTCGGCTACAAGAGCAGCCAAAAAAGATCCTTTTACTAAATCAACACTTTCTAAAAAACAACTTGAAAAACAAAATTTAGGGCAAGATATACCTATTCTCTTAGATGCTTTTCCAAATGTTGTTACTACAACCGATACTGGTATTGGCGTAGGATATACAGGTATTCGTGTTCGTGGATCTGATGCAACTCGTGTAAATGTAACTATTAACGGAATACCGTATAACGACAGTGAAAGTCACGGAACTTTTTGGGTTAATTTACCCGATTTTGCTAGTTCGGTTGAAAGTATTCAATTACAACGAGGTGTTGGAACATCAACAAATGGCGCAAGTGCTTTTGGAGCAAGTTTAAGTTTAGAAACAGAAGGTTTAAACGAAGATGTTTTTGTAGAAACAAATACTTCTTATGGGTCGTTTAATACATTTAAACAAAATGTTAAGGCTGGTTCGGGTACTATAAATAATCATTTTAACTTTTCTGGAAGAATTGCCACTATTAAATCGGACGGCTATATTGATAGAGCTTCGTCTGATTTGCAATCTTTTTATGTGGAAGGAAATTATTTTAACGATAAAACAAGCGTAAAAGCCTTGGCTTTTGGCGGAAGAGAAATAACCTACCAATCTTGGTATGGCATCGACAAAGAAATTCTAGCAAGTGATAGAACTTTTAATCCTGCTGGAGCAATTTACGATTCTAACGGAAATATTAGTAGTTTTTACGATAATCAAGTGGACAACTATAAACAAGATCATTATCAGCTACATGTGAATCATCAATTTAGTGATTATTTAACCGCTAATGCTGCCTTACATTACACTTACGGAAGAGGTTATTACGAGCAGTATAAACAAGGAGAAGATTTTGCCGATTACGGATTTGATACTTTTTTAGATAACGGACAAACCATAGATCAAACAGATTTAGTTAGAAGAAAATGGTTGGATAATGATTTTTACGGAACAACTTTTTCTCTTCAATACAAAAAAAACAATGATAGAGTTATCTTTGGAGGAGCTTATAATAAATATGAAGGCGATCACTTTGGAAAAGTAATTTGGACAGCTTATGATAATATCACATTAGGTAATAAATTTTATGATAATAAAGGCGTAAAAACTGATTTTAATGTCTTTGCAAAAGTATCAAAAACCTATAATAAATGGATTTTATTTGCCGATTTACAATACAGAATAGTTAATTATACTGTTGATGGCATTGATGATAATGGAACGGGTTTAGAAATAAAGGATAACTTGAATTTCTTTAATCCAAAAGCAGGTGTAACATATAATTATAATAAAAATAACGATATGTATTTCTCTTTTGCTAGAGCAAATAAAGAGCCAAAAAGAGCCGATTATATTGATGGTAATAATCCAAAACCAGAACAATTAAACGATTTTGAATTTGGATGGAGACATCGTACAAAAAAAACTAATTTTAATGCAAATATGTATTACATGCTATATAAAGATCAATTAGTTTTAACTGGTGAATTAAACGATGTTGGCTCTCCATTAGCCGAAAACGTTGGCGAAAGTTACCGTGTTGGTTTAGAATTAGATGCTGCATTTAAAATGGGAAATCAGTTTGTCTGGAACCCTAATGTGTCAATTAGTCAAAATAAAAATGTAGATAAATACGATAATAAAGATGGCGTATTGATTAGTTTAGGCGAAAGTGATTTATCTTTTTCACCAAATTTCGTAGCATCAAATATATTGACATATAAACCTAACAATAAGTTTAGCATGTCTTTAATTTCAAAGTATATAAGCGATCAATATATGGACAATACAGAAAATAAATTATCTAAATTAAAAGGATATTCGGTTTCAAATATTAATTTACAATATAAACTAAAACCAAAAAAATACCTTAAAGAGATTGTTTTTACAGCTTTATTAAATAATATATTCGATAATAAATACGTTTCTAACGGATATTTTTACAGCTATGATGATACGTGGTCTGTACCAAATCAAACTACAACTATTTATGGTTCTGGGTATTATCCACAAGCAATATTTAACTTTTTAACAGGTGTAACACTTAAATTTTAAGTGTTTAAATCACCAATACAAGTCTAAACTTGTTGGACCTTCTAATATGTTTTTAGTGATACGATCATTTTTAATATGCCATTTTACCAATGAAATTTCTAAATTTTCAATTTCAATACCAATAATAGATTTTGGATGCACGCAACTTCCATCATTAAAATACGGAATTTCGCCAGCATCTGGAAATTGAGGTCTATGTGTATGACCGCAAATAATCATTTGGTTATTGTTATTGAAAATCCATTTTTTTAACCTTCTTTCTACGCCAATAGAATTTTTATAATTCTTGGCAGGACTTGTTGGGTCTTTTATTTTAAAATTCTTCTGTAAAGGCATCCAAAAATAGCGTACCATAAACCGATTAAATTTCCATAATACATAATTCATAAAATCGGCTTGATGACCATGAATTAGAAATATACTTTTATCAGTACCTTCAATTTCAAGTAACATACTTTCTTTAAAATCTACATCAAACAATAATTTTTTATCTTTTGATTGTTTATCTACAAAGAACTTATTCAACATCTCTTCCACTACATTTTTGTCTTTAAAAACCATATCGTGATTTCCAAAAAGCAAATGCAATCTATTCTCTTTATGGAACTTTAATTGTAAATCAAAAACACTTTTATAAGCGTGATAAATTGGAGTAAAAGAATCGTTTTCCCATAATTCTACACCATCGCCTAATTCAAAATAAGCAAAATTATTATCGTAATAATGCAACAAGGCTTCTTCAAAAATATGCATATTATGTGCAAAATCATCTGCATAAGAATTATCTCCTTTGTGTATATCACTGAAAAATATTAACTTCGAGTCTTTATTTATACAAAGACTTTCGGCTTTATTAAAAGATTTAGTGATAATTTTATTTGTTATTCCCATATAAAATTTTAAATACTATTTCTTACAACTTGTAAAAACATGTACGCTATTGTGAGTATGACAAACTCATACTTTTAGCATGAACTCATTACTGCGAATTTAGTGATAATTAATAAATGTTATTCCTGTTAAGTTAATAATCTTATGAATAGTATTAACCTAAGTTCTAGTTTTTATTTTCAAAGAGTTTTATTACTTTTACCACATGTTAGAAAACAAAGAAAACTCCAATACAAATTTATCAAAATTAGGTGAATTTGGTTTAATAAAACATTTAACTAATTCCGTAAAGTTACAACACCAAAGTACTATTAAAGGTATTGGTGATGATGCCGCAGTTTTAAATTTAAAAAATCAAACATTAGTAACAACTGATTTATTGATAGAAGGTGTTCATTTTGATTTGAGTTATGTACCGTTAAAACATCTAGGCTATAAGGCAGTTGTGGTAAATTTATCCGATGTTTATGCTATGAACGGAACAGCAAAGCAAATAACTGTTTCTATAGCAATTTCTAATCGTTTTCCTCTAGAAGCAATTGAAGAGTTATATGCTGGGATTCATCTAGCTTGTAAAATGTATAATGTTGATTTAATTGGTGGAGATACTACAAGTTCTACCAAAGGTTTATTAATTAGCGTTACGGCAATTGGTGAAGTAAAAAAAGAAGATATTGTGTATCGTAATGGTGCAAAACCAAACGATTTATTAGTGGTAACAGGTGATTTAGGTGCTGCTTATCTTGGTTTACAGGTATTAGAACGTGAAAAACAAGTGTTTCAAGCAAATCCTAATGCACAGCCCGAATTAGATAATTACACCTATTTAGTAGAACGTCAATTAAAGCCTGAGGCAAGAAAAGATATGGTTGAGTTGTTCGCAAAAATGAAATTAACACCAACTTCAATGATTGATGTTTCTGATGGATTATCTTCGGAATTACTCCATATCTGTACACAATCAAACGTTGGTTGTGATTTATACGAAAATAAAATTCCTTTAAGTCAAGAAGTTATTTCTACAAGCGAGGAGTTTAACATGAACAGCACAACAATAGCATTGAGTGGCGGAGAAGATTACGAACTTCTTTTTACCGTTGCACAAAGTGACTTTGACAAAATAAAAGGAAACCCTAATTTGACTGTTATTGGTCATATTACTGAAGAAAATCATGGTGTACATCTAGTTACACGTGCAAATCAAAAAATAGAATTAACAGCAATGGGTTGGAATGGATTAAACTAAAACACATCAAATGACACAAAATACTACATTAAAAAATCGTTGGTTAATAGTTGCTTCGGCAGTTGGATTACATATTTCTATAGGGTCGGTTTATGCGTATTCCGTAATGACAAATCCTGTAAAAGAAATTTTTGGCGTTGAAGGAAGCGATATTAAATGGGCATTTAAAATTGCTATTTTAGTTTTAGGCTTTTCAGCTGCTTTTTTAGGTAAATGGGTTGAGCGAGTTGGTCCACGAAAAAGTGGAATAACTGCTGCTGTTTTTTATGCAGTTGGTATATTTGGCTCTGGTATTGCTATTTACCTTAAAGTATTACCCTTATTCTATTTCTTTTATGGTTTTATTGGAGGAATTGGTTTAGGTATTGGATACATTACACCTGTAAGTACTTTAGTAAGATGGTTTCCAGACAAAAGAGGACTAGCAACAGGAATGGCAATTATGGGCTTTGGTTTTTCTGCCTTAATATTTGGCCCATTAATGCAGTTTTTATTCGATACTGTTGGTGTTAGTAATGCTTTTTATGTTTTAGGATTGATGTATTTAATTATTATGATTGGCTCATCTTTATACATGGAAAAACCACCCGAAGGATATTTACCCCAAGGCTTTAAAGCAAAACCAAATGCAAAAGAAGATGTATCTAATGTAGATGTGAATACGGCCATGAAAACAAATCGATTTTATTATATACTAATTATGATGTTTATTAATATTTCATCAGGTATTGCTCTAATTGCTTCTGCAAGTCCAATGATGCAAGATAAATTGAGTTATTCACCAATTAAAGCGGCTGCAATGGTTGGGTTTATTGGCGTTTTTAACGGACTTGGAAGAATATTTTGGTCAGGAATATCAGATTTTTTAGGTCGTGCGAATGTGTATATTTTATTTTTTGCTTTTCAGATTTTAGCCTTCTATTTTTTACCTAGCCTATCATATGAATTATTGTTTTTAATTGTATTATTTTCAATAATTACTATTTATGGTGGTGCTTTTGCTATATTACCTGCCTTTCTAGGCGATTTATTTGGTACAAAACAATTAGGGGCAATTCACGGAATGATATTAATAGCTTGGGGATTAGCAGGTGTTGTTGGTCCAACAATTTATGATATAGTAAAGAAAAAAACAGGTTCTTTAGATACAACTTTAGAAGTTTTTGCGGGCTTATTTATTGTTGCTTTGATTACTTCAATATTAATGAAGCTTTCTATCAATAAAGTATATAAGAATAAGAAAATATTGAGTTATACCAGTTTAATTTCAAAAGACGTGTAATAAATTTTAAATATTTTTTTG
>CAYOFS010000057.1:0-7941 GCA_964403095.1 uncultured Flavobacteriaceae bacterium
TAACATTTTTATATTATGTAAATGTTTTCGGCGTAATGATTAAATCAGTACAATAGTAGTCGAAATATTTAATAAAACTTACAACTTTTTGAATAAAAAGTAACGGTCGATGTTTAAAACGATCAATTTGCTTTTGCGTTACCCTTTATTTCAATTACTTTCTTTATTTCATTATTTGGGATGGTTACAGACAAGACGTATTGCTTTATTTTCCATTCGTTATTTTCCTTTTCAAGTATGCCTGATCCTCGACAAGTTCCCATCCAAGTATCTAATAATTCATTAAACCATACAACTTCTTTATTTTTTGAAAAATATATATTTCTCTCAATAGTTTTAAAATCCCATGTTGTTTTCTTTTTGAAGTAAGGTTTACAAAAGGTTTTAAATTCTTTTTGTGACCAATTTTCAGACTTATCAGTACCTATATAAAAACCATTTTCACTAATTTTATTAAAGTAACTATCAAAGTTAGCTTTTTTAGCATCTTTATGCCAGTTGTCTAAAATAATATTTATTTGTGAGGTCTCTTTTTCAGTATTAAATTTAGGATTATTACAGCTAGTAATAAGTATAAGAATTAAGATTGTTGTTCTAAAAGATAAATTCATTTTATATTTTTTACGAAAGGGATACTTTTAGTAGTATTATTTGTATGGTCTTAAAGGTGCTATTCTTTTGTTTTTCAAATTATTTTTCCTTGCTTTAATCTTCTGTTTTTGTTTATCTAGAGGTTTTATGTCAAAAGTGTCTTTCACCTCAAAAAGATGATTAAAATCAGATAAATCGCTTTTCAATAAATCTTTTTTAACAGCGTTATTAATTTTAATATTCAAAGCGTTAAAAGCATTAACTATATTATTTGTTTCTTGTATGATTTCTTTATTTGTAATACTTGGTATCGAATCCATGTCAAATAAACGTAGCGATTGGTTGTGTAATACATTTAATCTTGTCTTCATACTTGGGTTTTTAAAAGATTTAACTCTTATAGAATCTTTTAAAAGAGAAGTAAGTTCAAAAAAATGATTAGAATTCAATAAAACGTCTTTTGTAGAAGTGTTATAAAATTTAGGAATAAACTCTTTAACCGATTGGTATTCTTGCCAATTCTCAACAATTTTTGAAGCTTCGGAGTGTAAAGATATTTTTTTTGTGTTTACAATAAATTTTTCATCCTTAGTAGTAGTTTTTAAACTATCCTTTTTAATATTGAGTTTTTCACTATTAATTAAAGAATCGTTTGTACATGAATAAAAAATTATAATAAGTAAGAGTGTGAAAAAGCGCATAATTAAAATAAAGTGCTAATGTACATATAAATAAATTAGTGTTGTTTTGTTAAACCTTAAATTCGTAACTAAAACTCTTGCGGATTTAAGGTTAAATTTAAAATTAGCTAAAATTTCGGAATAAATATAATAAAAATCAGGCTAAAATCAAAAAAAGATTACATTTGTGTTTGAATAAACAATTATTTATATGAAAAATGTAATTCTTATCATAGGTGCTTGTGGACAAATAGGAACAGAGCTTACCTTAAAACTTAGAGAATTAAATGGAAGAAATACTGTAATAGCATCGGATATTAGGGAAGGTTCTGAGGAGTTGATGAGTTCAGGTGATTTCGAAATATTAGACGCTACTGATAAGGAAGCCATTTTAAAGCTTGTTAGTAAATATAAAGTAAGTGAAATTTACTTAATGGCAGCCATGCTTTCAGTTACAGCCGAAAAATATCCAAATAAAGCGTGGAATTTAAACATGATTTCTCTTTTTAATGTGTTAGATTTAGCAAAAGAAAAAATAATAAAAAAAATATTTTGGCCAAGTTCAATTGCTGTTTTTGGAAATACTACTCCTCAAAATAACACACCACAAGAAACAATAACCGAACCAACAACTGTTTATGGAATTAGTAAATTAGCAGGAGAACGCTGGTGTGCTTATTATTATGATAAATTTGGTGTTGATGTTAGAACAATTCGTTATCCAGGTATTATAAGTTGGAAAACTAAACCAGGAGGCGGAACTACAGATTATGCAGTTGATATTTTTTATAAAGCCCTTGAAAAAGGTAGTTATACATGTTTTTTGCAAGAAGATACTAAGTTACCAATGCTCTATATGGATGATGCTATTAAGTCGGCAATAGACCTCATGAATACTGATAAAGTAAAGTATGTGCCTTATAATATAGGAGGAATTAGTTTTACTCCAAAAGAATTAACAATTGAAATACAAAAAATAATACCTGATTTTAGAATAAGCTATAAGGTAGATTTTAGACAAGAAATAGCAAATTCATGGCCTGATAGTATTGATGACACACAAGCGAAAAAAGATTGGAAGTGGAAACACCATTTTAATATAGAAAATTTAACCATTGAGATGATTAAAAATCTTAGAATGAAGTTAAACAAGTAAATAATTTAATCTTTTATTCAAAAATAAGCAGGCTTTTGATTAATTAAATCTTATTTTTGATGTTCAATATGAAACAAAATTTCCCATATCATAATGCACTAACGGAAGTGCGTAGGCAGATTAAAAATAGAGATGCTTTTATTAAATAAATTTTCGGGTATCCGTTATTACTCCTTTTTCAAATAAATTTATTTTAATTAAAATATCAAAACAATGAAATTACCTTACGCAGAACCTTATAGAATTAAAATGGTTGAACCAATTAAGCAATCAACTTTAGAGCAACGTAAAAAGTGGATTAAAGAAGCTAATTACAATCTTTTCAACCTTAAATCCGATCAAGTATATATAGATTTATTAACCGATTCTGGTACTGGAGCAATGAGTGACAGGCAATGGGCAGAAGTCATGCTTGGAGATGAAAGTTACGCAGGGTCACGATCATTTGAAAAACTAAAAAATACAGTAACTGACATTACTGGCTATGAATTTTTTATACCAACACATCAAGGAAGAGCTGCCGAAAATGTACTTTTCTCAACTATTGTAAAAGAAGGTGATATTATTCCAGGTAACTCTCATTTTGACACTACTAAAGGGCATATAGAATTTCGTAAAGGAAAAGCAATTGATTGTACTATTGACGAGGCATTTGATACTTCAATTTATCATCCTTTTAAAGGGAATATAGATATTAATAAATTAGAGAAAGCTTTTACTGAAAACCCCATAGAAAAAATCCCATTTATTATAATTACAGTTACTTGTAATACTGCTGGTGGACAACCAGTTTCGATGGAGAATATTAAAGAAGTTTCTAAATTATGTAAAAAATATAAAGTTGCCATTTATTTTGATGCAGCTCGTTATGCCGAGAATTGTTATTTTATTAAAGAAAGAGAAAACGAATATAAAAATAAAACGATTAAAGAAATAGCGAAAGAAATGTTTAGCTATGGTGACGGAATGACCATGAGTGCAAAAAAAGACGGTTTAGTAAATATGGGTGGTTTTATTGCTTTAAAAGATCAAGAAATATATCAACAAGCAACTACTTTTGCAATTATTTATGAAGGCTTTATTACTTATGGAGGAATGAGTGGTCGTGATATGGGTGCTTTAGCAGTGGGATTATATGAAGCTCTAGAGTACGACTATTTAGCAAGTAGAATTACACAAGTACAGTATTTGGGAGAAAAATTAGATGAATTTGGTGTGCCAGTACAAAAACCAATTGGAGGTCATGCGGTGTATTTAGATGCAAATAAATTTGTACCAACTATTCCAAGAGAAGAATATAGAGCACAAGCTTTAGCTGTAGAATTGTACGTTGTTTCAGGTGTAAGAGGCGTAGAAATTGGAACTATTTTAGCCGATAGAGATCCTGAAACTCGTGAGAATAGATATCCTGAATTAGAATTAGTGCGTTTAGCAATTCCAAGAAGAACCTATACACATAACCATATGGAATATATTGCATCAGCTTTAAAAAATATTTACGATTCAAGAGCCGATGCTAAAAATGGATATAATATAGTTTGGGAAGCACCAATTATGAGGCACTTTACAGTGAAATTAGAAAAAATATAGATTTCAAAGGTATATAATTGTTTGTGTATTCGTATAGATATGCAAAAATAAATCAACTATTTAATATTTTAATACTTCAGCAATAATAACAAAACAATGCTAGCTAATTACCAAAATTTATCTGAAAATTCTAAAGTTATTTTATACCCTTCAAGTAGAAAATTTTATCCAAATGAGCTAGAAGAGTTACATAGTAAAATTAAAAATTTTTTAACTGATTGGACAGAGTTTTCTGCAACATATAAAATTGAATATAATCGGTTTTTAGTGTTTTTTTTAGAAGAAAACGCAGTTGTTTCAACTGAGTTATTAGATAATTTAGCACTGTTTATTTTTCAAATAGAAAAAGACTATGAAGTTACTTTGTTAGATAAGGTTAATGTTTGTTTTAAACAAGGGCAATATGTTCAATATCAAGAAATGAAGAAATTTAGAGAGCTTATAAAAAAGAAGAGTGTTTCAAATAAAACGATTGTTTTTAATAACTTTATTCAAACAAAATATGAATTTGAAAATGAATGGGAAGTGCTAATTACTGAAAGTTGGCTATCGCATTTAATTAAATAAAGCTATATTTGTATATATGGAGAAAGTTAGGCATTTTTTAGAGCAAATAGCTGAGGTTAGTGATGAAGATTGGAATGTATTTTCCTCTTTTTTAAAGAAAAAAACGATCCCTAAAAAAACAATATTTCATAAATTTGGAGAAATTGAAAATTATATTTCCTTCCTTGAAAAAGGAATAGTCAGGTTGTTTATTCCATCTAAAAATATAGAGAAGGAAACTACTTTTGGTTTTTGTTTTAAATATGAATTTGTGAGTGCTTATGATTCTTTTTTAACAAGGCAACCATCAACATACGAACTCGAAACATTGACGGAAACTTCATTTTGGAGTATTAATTATCAAGACTTACAAAAAGTGTATCAACAAACAAAAATTGGTAATCTTATTGGTAGAATTACTTCGGAAAAATTATTCTTAATAAAATCTAAAAGAGAACAATCCTTACTTTTTGAAGATGCAAGAACACGCTACCTTAACCTTTTTAAAGACAGACCAAGATTAATTGCTCAAATTCCGTTAAAATATGTAGCATCTTATATTGGTATTACACCACAGGCATTAAGCCGAATTAGAAAAGAGATTTGTTAATTTAGAGTATTTTAAAATTAATTATTACATATAATGCGTAGTAATTTGTGGTTTGAAATCGTTTTCGTATTTTTTTTAGAAAAAATAATTGTATCAAACAATATGCGTATATTTACAATTGGCTATATGCTTATTGTAATTACTAAAATTAAATAAATGAATAAAATTAATAAAATAGCTGTTTTAACTTCGGGTGGAGATGCACCTGGTATGAATGCTGCTATTAGAGCAGTTGTTAGAACATGTTCATTTTACAACTTGGAATGTGTTGGCGTTTATAGAGGTTATCAAGGTCTTATTGAAGGTGATTTTAAAGCAATGAATGCTCGTTCGGTACATCATATAATTCAAAAAGGAGGAACAATTTTAAAATCAGCTCGTTCAGACGAATTTAGAACATTTGAAGGAAGAAAAAAAGCACATCAAAATCTTATTAATCAAAATATAGATGCTTTGATAGTTATTGGAGGCGATGGTTCTTTTACAGGTGGAATGATTTTTTTAGAAGAATTTAATTTTCCTGTAATTGGTATGCCAGGAACTATTGATAACGATATTTTCGGAACAGATTATACTATTGGTTATGACACTGCCTTGAATACAGTTATTGATGCCGTTGATAAAATTAGAGATACTGCAAGTTCGCACAATAGATTGTTTTTTGTTGAGGTAATGGGACGTGATGCTGGTTTTATAGCACTTAATACAGGAGTTGGAGCTGGAGCTGAAGAAATTTTAATTCCCGAAGAAGATATGGGCTTAGATAGGTTGCTGGAATCACTTAAAAGAAGTAAGCAAAACGGAAAATCTTCAAGTATAGTTATTGTTTCTGAAGGAGATAAAACAGGAGATAATGTTTTTGAATTGGCAAACTATATAGAAGAAAATTTACCAGAATATGAAGTTAGAGTTTCAGTATTAGGTCATATGCAGCGTGGAGGTTCTCCAAGTTGTTTTGATAGAGTTCTAGCAAGTAGACTTGGAGTAAAATCGGTAGAATTACTTTTAGATAATAAAAAAAATATCATGGTTGGTTTGATGAATAATAAAATCACCACAGTACCATTAGAAAAAGCAATTAAAGGCAAGCACAATATAAATGCTGAATTACTTAGAATGTCTGACATACTTTCACTATAAAATAATTAATAAAATTAAATATAAATAAAATGATAAAAATAGGAATTAATGGGTTTGGGAGAATTGGAAGATTAGCTTTCAGGTCAGCAATTAACAGAGAAAATGTTCAAATTGTTGCAATAAACGATTTGTTAGAAGTGGATTATTTAGCCTACTTATTAAAGTATGATTCTGTTCATGGAAAATTTGACGGAACTGTTGAGGTTAAAGATGGTGATTTAATTGTTAATGGAAAATCAATTCGTGTAACTGCAGAGAGAAATCCTGTAGATATTAAGTGGAATGAAGTAGGTGCTGATTATGTAATTGAGTCTACGGGAATTTTTATTACTTTAGATAAAGCAGACTTACATATTCAAGGTGGAGCTAAAAAAGTATTTATTTCAGCACCTTCTAAAGATGCACCAATGTTTGTAATGGGTGTTAATCATAAAGATTTAAAAGCAAGTGATACTATCGTGTCAAATGCATCTTGTACTACAAATTGCTTAGCACCAATTGCTAAAATATTAAACGATGAATACGGTATTGTTGAAAGTTTAATGACTACAGTTCATGCTGCAACAAGTGGACAAAAAACAGTTGATGCTCCTGCAGGAAACTGGAGAAGAGGTCGTAGTGCTTTGTATAATATTATACCAGCTACCACAGGTGCTGCTAAAGCAGTAATTAAAGTTATACCTGAATTGGCTGGCAAGATGGACGCAATGGCGTTTCGTGTGCCAACAGCAGATGTTTCTGTAGTTGATTTGACAGTACGTTTAGAAAAAAGCACTTCTTATGAAGCTATTAAAAAATTAATGAAAAATGCTTCTGAAAACGAATATAAAGGAGTTTTAGGCTATACCGAAGATGAGGTGGTTTCTCAAGATTTTGTATCTGAAACAAATACTTCAACTTTTGATGCTGGAGCAGGATTGGAGTTAAATCCAAATTTCTTTAAAATTATTTCTTGGTATGATAATGAGTACGGTTATGCTACAAAAATAGTTGATTTGTTAGAGTATGCGCATAGCATATCATAACTCTCTTTAAAATAAAAAAACTCCAAACTGTAAAGTTTGGAGTTTTTTTATTTTAACAAGTATATCATACCAATTCTATTTCAAATTTATAGCGTATTTTGATGTTGAATTGGTATCAAATTAGTCTACTAAAATGATTACTTTATTATCACTCATTTCGATAGTGCCAGATTCTATTGCTAGCCAAGTTCCTTTATCATCACCTTGGATAAATTTGTCTTTAACTGATTTATCAATATCAATATCTTCACCGTAAATTTTAATAGTTCCTTTTTGTAATAAAGACACAATAGGTGCGTGATTTTCTAACATTTGAAAATCTCCATTAATTCCAGGTACATAAACAGAATTCACATCTGCTTGTAATAAAATTGCTTCTGGTGATACTATTTCTAATTTCATGATTTTGTTTTTTTTGGTCCAGAGTTCAGTATTTATTGGTTACTGAACACTGCTTACTGAATACTGCTTACTGAACACAGCTCACTGAATACTGCTTACTGAACACTGCTTACTGAACACTGCTTACTGAACACTGCTTACTGAATACTGCTTACTGAATACTTCAATTACGCTTCTGCTAACATTTTATCTCCAGCCTCA
>CAYOFS010000057.1:8041-10785 GCA_964403095.1 uncultured Flavobacteriaceae bacterium
ACTGCTTACTGAATACTTCAATTACGCTTCTGCTAACATTTTATCTCCAGCCTCAATTGCATCAGCAATAGAACCACGTAAGTTAAATGCAGCTTCTGGGTATTTATCTAATTCTCCATCCATAATCATATTAAAACCTTTTATAGTGTCTTTGATATCTACCAAACAACCTTTAATACCTGTAAATTGTTCGGCTACATGGAAAGGTTGAGATAAGAAACGTTGTACACGTCTTGCTCTATGAACGATTAATTTATCTTCTTCAGATAATTCTTCCATTCCTAAAATAGCAATAATATCTTGTAATTCTTTATATTTTTGTAATGTTTCTTTAACACGCTGAGCAGTATCATAATGCTCATCACCTAAAGTTTCTCTATTTAAAATTCTTGAAGTAGAATCTAATGGATCAACTGCTGGATAAATTCCTAATTCAGCAATTTTTCTAGAAAGCACTGTTGTTGCATCTAAATGCGCAAAAGTAGTTGCTGGTGCTGGATCGGTTAAATCATCCGCAGGTACATATACTGCTTGTACAGAAGTAATAGAACCTGTTTTTGTTGAAGTAATACGTTCTTGCATTGCTCCCATTTCAGTAGCTAATGTTGGTTGATAACCTACCGCAGAAGGCATACGACCTAATAATGCAGATACTTCTGAACCTGCTTGTGTAAATCTAAAAATGTTATCAATAAAGAATAAAATATCTTTACCTTGTCCATCTCCAGATCCATCTCTAAAATATTCAGCAATTGCTAGACCAGATAATGCAACACGAGCACGTGCTCCAGGTGGCTCATTCATTTGTCCGAAAACGAAAGTAAGTTTTGATTCTTTTAAAGCTTGCATATCTACTTTATCTAAATCCCATCCACCTTCTTCCATGGATTTTTCAAATTCTTCTCCGTAATTTATAATTCCAGATTCTAACATTTCACGAAGTAAATCATTTCCTTCACGAGTTCTTTCTCCAACTCCTGCAAACACAGATAATCCTCCATGTCCTTTTGCTATATTGTTAATTAATTCTTGAATAAGTACTGTTTTACCAACTCCAGCTCCTCCAAATAAACCGATTTTACCTCCTTTTGCGTAAGGTTCAATTAAATCAATTACTTTAATTCCTGTAAAAAGAACTTCGGTAGCTGTGGATAAATCTTCAAATTTTGGTGCTTCTCTGTGAATAGGCAAACCATTTTTACCATCTTTTGGTAAAGCTTTTAAACCATCAATTGGATCTCCATTTACGTTAAATAAACGTCCGTAAATATCTCCACCAACAGGAATTTTAATTGGACTTCCTGTAGAAACAACCTCATGACCTCTAGCAATACCATCCGTTGAATCCATTGCGATAGTTTTTACAGTATCTTCTCCAACGTGTTGTTGCACTTCTAATACGATGATTGTTCCATCTTTTTTAGTAATCTCAAGAGAGTCGTAAATTCTAGGAAGTTCACTTCCAGATTCAAATACAACATCTACAACAGGGCCAATAATTTGAGAAATTTTACCAGTAACTTTAGTCATTTAATTTATTTTTATGGTTAACAGATGTTATTTTAAAAAAGAAACACCTTGTTCTAGTTTTCAAGGTGCAAAGATAATTATATTTAGTTAATATAAAAATAAAATATTCAAAAAAAAAGCTCCGATAAAATCAGAGCTTTTTATAATTTATTTTAATAAATTTTTATTGAATTGTAGCAGGGTATTGTGTTACAAAATCAACTGCTTTATTTAAGTTTCCTGATGCTTCAAAATTTGAACCATATTTAGAATCAATTGCCTTCATTATTTCATTAGCAATAAGAGCATTTCCTCTTTCTGTTGGATGAACTCCATCTAATGAAAAAGTTGCACCAAAAATATATTGATTTGTCATATTAAACTCATCAAAGCTTAAGCCTCCATTTGCTAGTTGATTCATTAGTGAATTAACATCAACAAACGCTAAATCTTTAGCTGTAGCAACTGCTTGAATAGTTGCATTAAAAGCATCCGTTGCTGTTTGAACTTCTGCTTGCTCGCTTGGTAATAACACCCATTTGTCAGCTAAAGGAACGGCAACACCATTTACTGTTGCTGGATTTCCAGGATCTGCTAATGTGCCAATAAAAGATTTTGCTTTTAAAACGATTAAATCATCAGCTGTAGCTGAACGCATACTTATCAATTGAGGATTGATAGCTGTTAGATCAATCAATGTTTCATCCATAATTAGTGCAGGGTTTTGACCTGCAGCATAAGTTACTGTTCTTTTGGCCAACTCGGCATCTGCAATAGTTTGCGTTATGACGTTAACTGATACTAAATAAGCTAAAGCCTGACCTACGCCTCCATTATAAAGAGCAAAACCAGCATTTAATTGACCTGCTGTTGCTGCATCTAAAGGAATTGCATTATAAGGTATTGTTGTGAAGTATGGTGTGTCTGTTACATTAGGAATATTCAAAACTACTCCTTTAGCTCCACCTGCTGTTAAATCATCAACTAATCCACTGTAAACATTTGCAAATACACTTGGATCTGTAATATCTGCATCACTATAAGTTGTAGGGTCAAAGTTACCTGTTTGGTCTGTACCGTCTCCTCCATTTAAAGCATATCTTAATACATCATTCGCACCAATCCATAAAGAAAAGAATGTTGGACTTTGAGAAACTGCATCTTGAATTACAGATGCGCTTGGCGAAGATGCCATTCTTACAAAATAAGGATTTGCATAAGTTCCAATTCCTGCT
>CAYOFS010000057.1:10885-12714 GCA_964403095.1 uncultured Flavobacteriaceae bacterium
TGGCGAAGATGCCATTCTTACAAAATAAGGATTTGCATAAGTTCCAATTCCTGCTGCATTACCATATCCGTTAAATTCTAAATGATAAGTTTTAGCCCCAGGAACACCCATATTATTGAATGGTCCAGGTGTGCTACCTATAATTTCGGTTGTTGGAGCATCAGTTATAGGTGCTGGTCCATTTCCGTTAAAATATAATCTAGGACCTTGAATCATTGTTCCACCAAGAAGCAATCCCCCATTATTATCTGCCATTAAAGGCTGTGTAAAACTTCCACCACCTGCCATAGCAAATTTATTTGCTAAAAGGTTCGGCATAGACATTTCTTGACCTTTTATAAATAATGCCCCATCAGTAAATCCTGCTGTAAGCGAA
Organism: uncultured Flavobacteriaceae bacterium; assembly: GCA_964403095.1. Taxonomy (GTDB): domain Bacteria; phylum Bacteroidota; class Bacteroidia; order Flavobacteriales; family Flavobacteriaceae; genus S010-17. The sequence goes on from CAYOFS010000057.1 coordinate 11,262, forward strand.
TTCCCAACGGATACAAAGGTTGAAAAATCTGCGCTACCTGCCGTAACAGCAACATCAGTTGTTTCTTCTATTGGTTTTTGAAAATCATCATCGGTACACGAAGTGAAAATAAACGATGCAATTGCTACATAAAATAGCGTTTTAATATTAAATATATTTTTCATTTTGATATTATTTTAGTTATTAATTGTCCAAGACACGAAGTATTGAGAACCTACTGATCCACCTCCTATTGAACTTACATATTCTTTAGCTCCTAAATTAGATCCACCAACTTTGAAAACAGATTTCCATTTTGGCACATTATAGTTTATCATTGCATCAACAACTGTTCTTTCTTCTATTAAACCACTTGCCGCTGTTGCTTCCCATAAAAAAGCATCACTCCATCTTGCGTTAAAGTTAAAACCTAAGTTTTTATATAATTTAGGATTGGCAAAAGATAATTTCACTTTATGCTCTGGCGTGTTAAAACCAGCGCTAAAATCAGGATCTGAGGCTTGATCAAAATCTAATTTAGCATAGGTATAATTTACGCCAAGTCTATAATTATCTGCAACTCTTGTGCTCACTCCAAACACAGCTCCATAAGAAGATATTTCCGCCTTAGAGTTTGTGTATAGTTGAAAAGCTTGCGTGTTTCCTCCAGCTAAAGCTCCAATACCCGTAGCGTCTAATACACTTCCTCCAATAGGAGTTACTACTCTTGTGTTAGCGATAAATCCATCATATTTGTTATAATAAGCATTTATATCTAATGTAAATTGACTTACTTTTCCACGATAACCTACATCAAAAGCAGTTACTTTTTCAGGCCTTACTAAGTCTGTTTTTCCAGTACCATTAGCGGCTTTTAAATCTGCCGGATTAAGAGATTGCTGAAAAGCTCGAACAGAAGTTAAAGTATATGCGTTGTTATATGCATCTCTACCTGTAACTAAAGGTTGACCAGATAATGGTTTATCTAAGTTATCAGGAGCAGAACCAACTAAAATAATTGGACCAGCATTTAAACCAATATATTGATTTTGTGTGGTTGGATTTCTAAATCCTGTCTGAAAAGAAGCTCTAATATTGTGTTGTTTTCTATCTCCTGCTCCATAGTTAACAGAAACTCTAGGTGATAAATTACCATCAAAATTTTGTGATTTATCATAACGTACCGAAGCTGTTAATTTTAGACGATCATCCATAACTTTTTTAATTCCCTGTACATAAGCTCCGTATTCCCCATAATTAATTACACCATTTTTATCTGTGAAAATTGTACCAGCAGAATTAAGCGCATATTCTCTATACGAACCTCCAACTTGTAAATCTATTACATCATTTAATAAGGATTTAAAATTATAGTTCCCTTCTCCTACATACATTTTAGTATTGTCAATAAATTTTGAACCTGTTGTTACATCTGGATCGTTTGATATGCGATTAAATTCTGTTTCAAATTCAG
>CAYOFS010000058.1:0-12630 GCA_964403095.1 uncultured Flavobacteriaceae bacterium
ATCAATTCTGGTAAAGAATTAGAAAAGGTATATCTACAAAAAGATTTAAAAGGAGCTTTAATGAGCGAACTTTCTGGAATCACTAGGAAAAATAAAATAGCTAATAGCTATGTGCCTATTGAAAAACTAAATAAACTTTCGAAATATCAAAACCACCAAGGTGCTGTGGCAAAAATTTCAGAAATTATTTTTACTGATTTAGAAGAGTTAATTTCTAAAAATCAAGAGAAAACAAAACTAAACAAAGACTATACACCTCTTTATCTGTTATTAGATCAAATTACTGATGTACGGAATTTTGGTGCTATAATAAGAACCGCAGAATGTAGTAATGTTAGTGGTATTATTATTCCTAATCATGGTAATGCACCTCTAAATGGAGATGCAATAAAAACCTCGGCTGGTGCTGCTTTTAATATTCCAATTTGTAAAGTAGAACACATCAAAGATGCCTTATTTATATTACAAGCTTCGGATATTCAAATTGTATCAATTACAGAAAAAACAGATGACTTAATATATTCTATTAATTTAAAAAAACCTACAGCTTTAATAATGGGTTCTGAACATAGAGGGATTTCGCCTTCTGTTCTTAAACTAAGTGACTACAAAGCCAAATTACCTATGTATGGAACTATTGAATCGCTTAATGTTTCTGTTGCTTGCGGTATTGCATTATATGAAGTGGTTAGACAACGAATCTAATAGTCGGTAGTCGGTAGTCGGTAGTCAAAATTAAAAATATTATATAGTTCATGAGGTATTTTATCGAACTTTCTTATAACGGGAAAAATTATCATGGTTGGCAAAAACAACCCGATGTCATTTCTATACAAGAAGTTTTAGAAAATTCTTTATCCAAACTTTTAAGATCTAAAATTGAAATTGTTGGTGCTGGAAGAACCGATACTGGTGTTCATGCTAAACAAATATTTACTCATTTTAATATTAAAGAAAGTATAGAAACACTAAATTTAAATAATCGGTTAAATGCTTTTTTACCAGATGACATTAGTATTCAAAATATTTTTTTAGTAAACAATGAAAGTCATGCTCGTTTTGATGCTATAAAAAGAAGTTACGAATATCAAATTTGGCAAGGTAAAAATCCGTTTTTAATTGACTCTTCTTGGCAAATAAAAACTAAAATTTTAAATGTGGACAAAATGAATGAAGCTGCTTCTCTCCTACTCAACTATACTAATTTTAAATGTTTTTCAAAATCTAAAACAGATGTTTTCACTTATGATTGTGATATTACTGAAGCAAAATGGGTTAAAAATGAAAACCTATTAACGTTTCATATTACTGCAAATCGATTTTTACGAAATATGGTACGAGCAATTGTTGGCACTTTATATGAAGTTGGTATTGGAAAAATTACAATAACCGATTTTATCAGTATTATAGAAAGCCAAGACAGAACTAAAGCTGGAATTTCAGTTCCTGCCCAAGGTTTATTTTTAACAAAGGTTACTTATCCTGATTCCATTTATAAATAGTATTTTTGTTTTATAGTGTAATTATTGAATTATATAATCATACATTTATTCAATAAATTACTTCACTATCGTCCGCAATGACGGTTATACAATTCAATAAATGTATGATTACACAACCAAACTAATTAACGATAAAATATGTCAAAAGAAAAAGTTACAGGTAAAGTATTTGATATTGATCTCTTCAAGAGATTATTATCATATATAAAAAATTACCGCTTTGCTTTTGTAATTGCCTCAGTATCTGTTATTTTATTGGCTGTATTTGCCGCTATAAGACCAATTATACTAATTAAAATTGTTGATGATTTTATAAGTACCAAAAACTCAAGACAGGTTTTAAACTATAGTTTAATAATGGTTGTCGTTTTAATATTTGAAGTTATATTTCAATTTCTTTTTATATTTTATGCTAATTTTTTAGGTCAGAATATCATTAAAGATATTAGAATTCAATTATTTAAACATGTTGGTTTTTTTAAAATGAACTATTTTAATAATACTGCGGTTGGGAAAATTGTTACTCGAGTAGTATCGGATATTGAAACTATTTCAAGTATATTTGGTCAAGGCTTATTTATGATTATAAGTGATTTACTTAAAATGTTTATTGTTATTATAATAATGTTATCAAAAAATTGGCAACTTGCTTTAATTGTTTTTTCTGCTTTACCTATTTTAATATATGCAACTAAAGTTTTTAAAGACGTAATGAAATCTGCTTTTAAAGAAGTGCGCACCGAAGTTTCAAATCTAAATAGTTTTGTACAAGAAAGAATTACAGGAATGAAAATTGTACAGATTTTCAGTAGAGAAAACATTGAATACAATCAGTTTAAAAAAATTAATCAAAGGCACAAAAATGCATGGGTAAAAACAGTTTGGTATAATTCCATTTTTTTTCCTTTATCGGAAATTATTCCGTCTATTGCATTAGGTTTTGTTGTTTGGTATGGCGGTAATGATATGTTAAGCTCTGGAAGCACTTCTTCTGGTGAAATTATTGGTTTTATTATGATGAATCAAATGTTGTTTAGACCTCTTAGACATATTGCCGATAAATTTAATACACTACAAATGGGAATGGTTGCTGCTGAAAGAGTCTTTAAAATTATAGATACCAATTCTGAAGTTGAAAGTTCTAAACTAAAAATCCAAAATTCAAAATTCAAAATTCAAGGTAAGATTGAATTTAAAAATGTTAATTTTAGTTATATAAAAGATGAACAAGTTTTAAAAGGTATCTCTTTTGTAGTTAACAAAGGAGAAACCACAGCTATAGTAGGAGCTACTGGCGCTGGAAAATCAACTATTATTAATTTATTAAACAAATTTCATAGTATTGATTCTGGAAAAATAATCTTAGATAATACTGATATTAATGATTTTAATCTAAACAATCTTAGATCACAAATAGCTGTAGTGTTACAAGATGTATTCTTGTTTTCGGATAGTATTTATAATAATATTACGCTAAACAATTCGGCTATTAGCTTAGAAGATGTCAAACGTGCAGCCAAAAAAATTGGCGTACATGAATTTATTATGAGTTTACCTAATAATTACCTTTACAATGTAAAAGAACGAGGCGTAATGCTCTCATCTGGTCAACGCCAATTAATTGCTTTTCTACGTGCTTATGTGAGTAACCCAAGTATTTTAATTTTAGACGAAGCAACATCATCAATAGATTCGCAATCAGAAATATTAATTCAAAAAGCAACTGATATTATTACTAAAAATAGAACTTCAATTATCATTGCACATAGACTAGCAACCATAAAAAAAGTGGATAGAATTATTGTAATGGATAAAGGTCTAATTGTTGAGCAAGGCACTCATGATGAATTATTAGCGAATAAAAATTATTATAATAATTTATACGAAATGCAGTTTAGCACATCGTAATTATATAAAAAAGTTCCAAACAATTCCAAAACGCAAAACATAATCTCTATATGGATAATTTGGAGCTGAATAATAGTTTCCTTTTTTTGATAATAATGTATTAATATGCTCCGCTTTTAAGAACAATCGCATTGATCTTACTCTTGCGTTTATAAAAACATCAATTACTGGGTAGTTGCCTATTTCAACATTGTTTTGTAGGTTAAATTCCGATAATAACGGATTGTAAGAATTTGCATAGTATTTAGAAAAATAACTAAATGTTATTCCTGTTTGGATATACATTGGCTTACCTTTAAAAATTGAATTTGAATAATACAATGTATTTCTTGTAACCAATTCCGGAACTCTAAAAACCTCATCTCCATTTGCTACTTTTTGATACATTATAGTGTTATCTAAAGTGAATTTTTTATAACTAATAGCTTTTGACGCTTTCACTTTTAAATAATTAATTGTCCCTGTAAATTGCTTAGGTTTTGTTTGAAAACCCGAAAGCGTATCGCCAAAATAAGTGTAATTATCTAACTGAGTGATTTGTGCAGAAGCATCTAATAATTTATCCGATTTTAATTCAAATAATAAGCTTCGTGTTAATTCGTTTTTAAAATTACTATTATGCCAATTATATTCTTTATAATTACTTTGATTTAATAGAAAGTTGAAATTTGGTGCTTTGCTATTATTTAATAAAGTTCCTTTTAAAACAAAAAGACTATCTTTTGTATAACTAGCCGATGCATTAAAATAGTTTCCGTTTAAGTTACCTGCAACAGTTGTTGCTCCTTTTGCTTGAATAGCAATTCCTTTATATGAGGTTTCCCAAGCTGCTCCTACCGAAGATACATTTCCTTTTAAAGCTTGTGGTATTAATTGATTATTAATAATTGTTATGTTTTTAAAACGAAAATCATAATTATAATTATCAATAAAAAATTGTAAATCCCCTAAAACTTTATCCGATTCTAAAGCTATATTTAATTGATTATAGATGGTTTCTAAGTGGCTTTTATCATGAATTTTATCCGTAAACGAATCACCAAAATAGGTGTTTTTTTCATCTTGACTAAACTGATAATGCTTTGTTTTATAGTTAAAAACATGTCCTATTTTTAAATTGTATTTTGTAGAAACACTATCTTTCTTGGTAATCAAATTATAGCTATGATCAACATAATACCTATTAGATCTCAACATGTTATCAGCGTCTATAAAATAAGTTTCTAATCGTCCTCTATCGGAAAAATCATCATCATTACTTTCAAAATTAATAACAGATTCTGCTATAAGTCCACCATTTTCTTCATTGTATAATTCTTGAGCTGTTAAATGACTTCGCAATTGGTATTTTTCGTTTTTACTTTTGTAGGTATAAGTAAATCTTAAATTACCATGACTTGCCAAGCTGTGCCTATATTTACCCAAAGATCTCAATCCTCTATAACTTAGTGATAAATTTTGCCTTTCATTAAAATTTAATGCAATTAGAACATCTAACACTTGCCCTTGCTCTAAACCTCCTCGATACATAATTTCGGTAAAAGGCGTGGCTACTTGATAATAATTAATATCATCAACCTCAAAATAATTAAAATGCTTGGCTCCTGCTCCAATATTTGGATACAAACTAACTTTATTAAAATTATGTCCTAATTTATTAAAGGTTTGTCCTTGATTATGAAAAGGTAGTAATTCAAAATTATCTTTTCTAATAAAGTTAAACTTATACGCTTTTTTCATGGTTAATGTAGTATCTACATAAACCGTATCTCTTGAGAAAGGAATTATTTGATAATTTTTAAACGTTGTTTCTTTATTAAGTTGCACTTTAAATTCATCACTATTAGCTAAACTATCTAAGCTAGAAGTTTCCATTCTGTTAGATATTTTACCGGTACCGTCGGATTTTGGAGTTTTCATTAGCTTTGGTCGTATTTGACCAAAAAAACTAATTGAAAATAAAAAAAGTATTATAAAAATAAAATGCTTTATCATTCAGCAAATATAAAGGAATTGTATGATAAGTTATTGTTAAAGTTTAGTCGGTCATTCTTTCTATTTTAGCACCAAGCTTACGTAGTTTTTCATCAATTTTATCGTAACCTCTATCGATTTGCTCTATATTATGAATAGTACTAGTTCCTTTAGCAGATAAAGCAGCAATTAATAAAGAAACACCTGCTCTAATATCTGGCGATGACATTGTGGTTGCTTTTAAAGAAGACTCGTGATTATGACCAATGATATTTGCTCTATGAGGATCACAAAGTATAATTTTCGCACCCATATCAATTAACTTATCTACAAAAAACAATCTACTTTCAAACATTTTTTGATGTACAAGCACCGAACCTTTTGCTTGAGTAGCTGTAGTTAATATTATACTTAATAAATCTGGTGTAAATCCTGGCCAAGGAGCGTCTGATATAGTTAATAATGAACCATCGATAAACCCTTCAATTTCAAAACTATCTTGAGCGGGAATATAAATGTCATCATTGCGTTTTTCTAATTTTATTCCTAATTTTCTAAAAATTATAGGTATCTGTCCTAAATTTTCCCAGCTTACATTTTTAATAGTAATTTCAGATTTTGTCATAGCTGCGATACCAATCCATGAACCAATTTCAATCATATCTGGTAGAACTGTATGCTCACAACCGCCTAATTTATCTACACCTTCTATAATTAAAAGGTTAGAACCTACTCCAGATATTTTTGCTCCCATACTATTCAACATTTTTGATAATTGTTGAATATATGGTTCACAAGCTGCATTATAAATAGTCGTAGTTCCTTTGGCAAAAACTGCTGCCATTAAGATATTTGCAGTTCCAGTAACCGAAGCTTCATCAAGTAACATATACTTACCTTTCAGTTCCGTTGCTTCTACTCCGTAAAAATGTTCTTCTTTATTGTAACGAAAAGTTGCGCCTAATTCTATAAAACCCTTAAAATGTGTATCTAATCTTCTTCTACCTATTTTATCGCCTCCAGGTCTTGGAATGTATCCTTTACCAAATCTACCTAACAATGGACCTACTAACATTACAGAACCTCTAAGTGAAGCGCCGTCTTTTTTAAATTCAGCCGATTCTAAATATGAAAGATTAACCTCATCAGCTTGAAAACTGTATTTATTTGGTGCTAATTTCTCTACTTTAACACCTAATTTTTTTAGGATAAATATCAACTTATTAACATCAATTAAATCTGGAACATTATTAATTATTACTTTTTCTGAGGTTACAAGTGTTGCGCATAATATTTGTAACACTTCGTTTTTTGCTCCTTGAGGAATTACTTCTCCTTTTAATTGGTGTCCTCCTTCTATTTTAAATGTTGACATTTTTAATTATTATTTAATCGTTTATTTTATCAGTTGGCAGTTCGCTTCTTATCTTCGCTATTTTCTCTTATCTTTTTTTTCTGTTAGAATAATTTTTTTTATTCTTATTGTGATTATTGTTAGTCTTTGGCTTTTTCTTATATAATTTATTAATATCAGACAACTGCACTTTTTCTATACTTAAATCAATTTTTCCATCAGATAATTCTCTTAAATGTTTAAAAATAACGGCATCGTCAACAGTGTCTTTATTCCAATTCAAGAAGCATTTTTTCATGTGATTTGCAATAGTATAATTCAAAGCTTCCTTTAATTCACCATCTTCCCACGTTACAGCTTCATCAATCATTATTTTGATGTTATTACCATAAAAACGGTATTTATTTGCCATTTTAGGATAAGGTAATTTATCTGGTTTTGCTTTTAATTCTTCTTGAGAAAGCACTTTATAAGGCGGCTCTACATCTAAATTAAAATCAGCCATTATAAAAAGTTGATCCCAAAGTTTATGCTTAAAATCTGGAACATCACGTAAATGTGGTTGTAAATTCCCCATTACTTCAATAATAGATTGAGCCATTTTATTTCGCTCATCTTTTGTTGGTAATTCACGACAATGATTTACTAATTTTTGTACGTGTCTTCCATACTCTGGAATTAATAAATTTTCTCTTTCTGAATTATATTCTAATTCGTATGCGTTTACTTTATTCATTTATAATAGTTGTTTTACTACTTAATTTTTCTTTTTAGTACTCTAAGTTTTGCAAATTGCAATAACAGGTTTTTAATACCTATTTCTTCTTTTTCAAAGTGAATTTCTGCTTTTCTATCTGCTTCTTCGCCTTCAATTGCCATAATTTGACCTCTTCCAAATTTTTGATGTAATACATAAGCACCCACAATAATTTTAGAGTCTATTTGATCTTTAGAGTTTTCTTTTGCAGTAGTTAACTTTGTAAACCTTTTTGGTGTACTAATAATTGTAGTTTTTTCCTTCATTATACTTTTGCTAATCGGTTTTTTAAATCTTATTAAATTTTTTGGCACATCGCCAAATATATCTTTATTTATAAATTTGTTAATTGAAGGGGATATTTTAGGTGCAATATAGTCTAAATATTTATCATCTACTTCTTCAATAAATCGACTTGGCTCACAATCTATTAAAGAACCCCAACGATAACGTGTTTGAGCATAACTTAAATAAGCTTGTTTTTCTGCTCTAGTTAAGGCTACATAAAATAATCTTCGTTCTTCTTCTAATTCACTTCTTGTATTTGAACTCATTCCTGATGGAAATAAATTTTCTTCTAGACCAACAATATACACATACGGGAATTCCAATCCTTTTGAAAGGTGAATAGTCATAAGTGATACTCTTGGTGTATCATCATCTTTTTCTTTATCAAAATCAGTTGCTAATGCTACGTCTTCTAAAAAGAAGGCTAATGATGTATTAGAATCTATTTTGTCTTTTTGTTCATCTACAAAATCTTTTATCCCGTTTAATAATTCTTGAATGTTTTCAACTTTGCTAACGGCTTCTGGTGTTTCATCTTTTTCTAAATCACGAACAATTTTAGCTTGTTTTATAATAAAATTGGTTATTTCAAAAGCGTTTTTTGATTTAGATTCTACCATAAAACTCTTAATCATTGTAACAAAATTAGTTAACTTTGTTTTTGTACCTGAATTAATTTTTAAATCAATTTTATGTAAGTTTTCTAATATTTCAAAAATTGATTTATTATAATGATTAGCAGCAACAGTTAATCTTTCCATTGTTGTTTGACCGATACCTCTTGCTGGATAATTAATCACTCGCTTTAAAGCTTCTTCGTCATTTGGATTTACTAATAACCTTAGGTAAGAAAGTACATCTTTAATTTCCTTTCGCTGATAAAATGACAGTCCTCCAAAAATTCTATACTTGATGTCTTTTTTTCTAAGCGCATCTTCCATCGCTCTCGACTGTGCATTTGTACGATATAAAATAGCAAAATTATCATACGTCAACTGATTATTCATCGCATTTTGCCAAATACTTTGTGCTACAAACCGACCTTCTTCTCCATCGGAAATAGTACGCATTACTTTTATCTTTTCTCCTGCATCATTGTCCGTCCATAACTCTTTATCAAGCCTTGTTTTGTTTTTAGAAATAACACTATTAGCTGCATTTACTAAATTTTGAGTAGAGCGATAATTTTGTTCTAACTTATATACTTTCACATCGGGATAATCCTTTTGAAAGTTTAATATATTTTGAATATTTGCTCCTCTAAATGAATAGATACTTTGCGAATCATCACCTACTACTGCTATATTTTGAAAACGATCAGCTAAAGCTCTTACTATTAAGTATTGTGAATGATTGGTGTCTTGGTACTCATCAACCATAATGTATCTAAATCGATCTTGGTACTTAGCTAGAGTTTCTGGAAAACGTGTTAATAATTCGTTAGTTCGCAAAAGTAAATCATCAAAATCCATTGCGCCTGATTTAAAACATCTATTTACATACTCTTGATAGATCTCTAACATTTTTGGTCTTCCTGTCTCTCTATCTGCTTCAATTAATTCTGGGTTTCTTTTGTAAGCACTTACAGTTATTAAACTGTTTTTATATTGTGATATTCTGCCCAAAACTTGCTTAGGCTTATATCTATCTTTCTCTAGATTCATTTCTTTAATGATTGCAGAAAGCAATCTAACCGAATCTTGTGTGTCATAAATAGTGAAATTTGAAGGAAAACCTAATTTATCGGCTTCTGATCGTAATATTCTAGCAAATACGGAATGAAATGTTCCCATCCATAAATTTTTAGCTTCACCATCGCCAACAATTTTTGAAATTCGAGATTTCATTTCTCTAGCCGATTTGTTTGTAAATGTTAAGGCTAATATATTAAAAGGGTCAATTCCTTTTTGCATCATGTGTGCTATTCTAAAAGTAAGCACTCTTGTTTTACCTGATCCTGCTCCCGCAATAATCAACAACGGACCTTCAAGCTGTAAAACAGCTTGTTTTTGGGAATCGTTTAGAGGTTGGATATAATCAGACAAAATAAATACAATGTATAAACAACAAAATTACATATTTTTTGACTTTTTAACCACTTATTTTTCATAAAAAATTATACAACTTTACAACTATTTAAGAACGGCACTTATAAAATATTGAAAAATAGTTTTATTCAAACCTTATTAAACATAAACACAAACCTATTTTACATGAGTTATAAATAGAAAAACCAGATTTAAAAAACTTAAAAATATAACAGATTAAAATTATTTCAAATCTTGATATATATGTTTGCTTCTTTTTTTATCTTTGCAAAAATACAAATACCTATTATGTTTAATAATTTAAGTGATAAACTAGACAAAGCTTTTCATGTTTTAAAAGGACATGGGAAAATTACCGAAATTAATGTTGCTGAAACACTAAAAGAAGTTCGAAGAGCTTTATTAGATGCAGATGTGAATTTTAAAATCGCTAAAGATTTTACCAAACGAATTCAGACCAAAGCTATTGGGCAAGATGTATTAACTACATTAAACCCTGGACAATTAATGGTGAAGCTTGTAAAAGATGAGTTAACCGAATTAATGGGTGGAGAAACTGTTGGTCTAAATTTAAAAGGATCACCAACCATTATTTTAATGTCTGGTTTACAAGGTTCGGGTAAAACCACATTTTCTGGTAAACTAGCCAATTTTCTTAAAACTAAAAAAGCAAAGCAAGTGTTATTAGCTGGTTGTGATGTTTATAGACCTGCTGCAATAAATCAATTACAAGTTGTTGGAGAACAAATTGGCGTGGAAGTTTATGCTGAACCTGAAAATAAAAACCCTGTTGAAATTGCCAAAAACGCAGTTAAACACGCAAAAGCAAACGGTAAAAATGTAATTATTATTGATACTGCTGGTCGTTTAGCTGTGGATACTGAAATGATGGATGAAATTTCTAATATCCACAAAGCTGTAAACCCACAAGAAACTTTATTTGTTGTTGATGCTATGACAGGTCAAGATGCTGTTAATACCGCAAAAGCTTTTAATGATATTCTTAATTTTGAAGGAGTAATCTTAACAAAATTAGATGGTGACACTCGTGGTGGAGCTGCTTTATCTATCAAATCGATTGTAAATAAGCCAATTAAATTTATTGGTACTGGTGAAAAAATGGAAGCAATTGACATTTTTCATCCAGATAGAATGGCTGAGCGTATTTTAGGAATGGGTGATGTGGTTTCTTTAGTTGAAAGAGCTCAAGAACAATATGACGAAGAAGAGTCTAGAAAACTGCAAAAGAAAATTGCTAGAAATCAGTTTGGTTTTGATGACTTTTTAAAACAAATTCAGCAAATTAAAAAAATGGGGAACATGAAAGACCTTATAGGTATGATTCCTGGTGCTGGAAAAGCAATGAAAGATGTTGATATTGATGATGATGCCTTTAAAGGAATTGAATCAATCATACATTCAATGACAATTAAAGAAAGAACTAAACCAACCATTATAAATGCTTCTAGAAAAAAACGAATTGCTAAAGGATCAGGAACAACAGTTCAAGAAGTAAATCAGTTGTTAAAACAATTTACGCAAATGAGTAAAATGATGAAAATGATGCAAGGCGGCGGCGGAAAAAAAATGATGCAAATGATGCAAGGAATGGGGAAATAAATTATTCGTTTATTCTAAGATTTGTTTATTTGTAAAAAATTCAATATTAAAACTAAAAATTTCACAGATGCAATTACTAGACGGAAAAAAAACATCAAACGATATTAAAGGTGAAATTGCTTTAGAGGTAATTGAAATTAAAAAAAACGGTGGAAAAACACCTCATTTAGCTGCAATAATTGTTGGTAATGACGGCGCAAGTCAAACGTATGTTTCAAGTAAAGTTAAGGCTTGCCAAAAAGTTGGCTTTAATTCTACCTTAATTGAATTACCCGAAGATTTAACCCAAGAACAATTACTAAACGAAATAGAATTGTTAAATAATGATAATGATATTGATGGTTTTATTGTTCAATTACCTTTACCGAAACATATTGACGAGCAAAAAGTATTAATGCTTGTTAATCCTGATAAAGATGTTGATGGTTTTCACCCTACAAATGTGGGAAAAATGACCTTAGATTTACCTTGCTTTTTACCTGCAACTCCTTTTGGAATAATGGAATTATTAGAGCGATACCAAATAGAAACTTCTGGTAAAAATGTTGTGGTAATTGGCAGAAGTCATATTGTTGGAAGACCAATGAGTATATTAATGAGCCAAAAAAGAAAAGCAGGTAATGCTACTGTTACTTTAACACATAGTAGAACTAAAAATTTAGCTGAAGTTACTAAAAAAGCCGATATAATAGTCGCTGCAATTGGTATTCCTGAATTTTTAAAAGCTAATATGATCAAGGAAGGTGTAACAATTATAGATGTTGGTATTACAAGAGTTAATGACGCTACAAGAAAACGTGGTTATCGTTTAGCTGGTGATGTAGATTTTGAAAGTGTAAGTAAAAAAGCTTCTTTTATTACACCTGTTCCTGGTGGAGTTGGACCAATGACCATTGCAATGCTACTTAAAAACACACTGTTAGCGAGTAAAAGATAACACATCTACTTGAAAGACAAGCACCTTACATTGGCTTATACATAACATAAAATGACCCACATATAATAGTTGAGGATAAGTTATAAAAAGTTATTATTTTTACCTGTATGTTTATATAATTAAATCTAACTTTACAACGCTATATATAAGTACATGCCTCCTTTGGTTACACGTCTCATATACTGAAGTTGCTAAAGCCCTTTTTCAATACAGGTTTTTTCTGTCAAAAAAAATATATTCAT
>CAYOFS010000059.1:0-12481 GCA_964403095.1 uncultured Flavobacteriaceae bacterium
CTGCTAAAAATTCTTTAATAGTAGATTCTTTTATGTAATTTGAAAAATTATGTGTGGGTTTTCCTCCTAAAGTTAAAATACGCTCTGCAACATCATCTATTTTTATAAATAAATCATTGTATAATTCTTCAAATTTAAGATGTAATTCAAAAAAACTACTTCCTTTTATTTTCCAATGAAAGCCTCTAACATTTTGATAAAATACCGAATAGCTTGATAATAGTGTGTTTAATTCTGTGATTAATGATTCCGTTTTAACGGTGTTTAATCCAATTTGATTTAATGTGTTGTTCATGATATTTAATTTTAATTATTTTATACTGCAAATGTAAATTGAAAGTAGGAGTTTTAACTATAAACATAATTGATTGTTTTTACTTTACTATTGTAAAATCTTATAGCGATAGGTTTTTATAATGACTATCTTTGCGAAAAATAAATAAATGAATCATTTTATTGCTTTTAAACAATCCATTAAAGGAATTGATTTACCTAATAAATTTACCTATCCATTTTATTATGAGCCACATCACTTAGCAGTTATGGCTTCGGAAGAATTACAAGACTATCTTGTTACGCAAAAAATAATGAAGCATAGTTTTGGAATAAATACAGATTCTGATGAAATTGGCAAAATGTTTGGTGTTTTAGTGGTGCAAAACACAAAAAATGAAATAGGTTATTTAGCTGCTTTTTCGGGTAATTTAGAAAATCAACATATGCTAAACCATTTTGTGCCTCCAATTTATAATATACTTGAAAAAAATAGCTTTTTTAAAAAGGATAATACCGAATTAATTGCTTTAAGCGAAGAAATTAATAGATTAGAGAATGATAAGAGCTATTTAGAATTAAAAGAAACAGTCTTTAAAAACAAACAGCTAGCAGATAAAACCATATTAGCCGAAAAAAATAAACTAACCAAAAGAAAACAACTTAGAAATCAGTTTAAAAAGGACACTATTCTTTTGTCCAAGGAAGAACATGACGTACTAAAAAAAGAAAGTGCACATGACAAATTCTATTTTAAGGAATTGGTCTGTTATTATGAAAATGAATTCATTAACCAGCAAGAAGAGTTAAATGTAATTCAAGCTAATCTAAGAAATTTAAAAGCTCAGCGAGTTAAAAAATCAAATACATTACATCAAAAAATATTTGATCAGTATCATTTTTTAAATAATAAAAATGAAACGAAAAGTTTAGTCTCTATTTTTGCGGCATTAAATATTCAAGCTCCAGCAGGAACAGGTGATTGTGCTGCGCCAAAATTATTGCAATATGCTTTTTTAAACAATTTAAAGCCCATTGCTATGGCGGAATTTTGGTGGGGAAAATCGGGTAATTCAGCAATTAGAAAACATAAAAATTATTATCCTTCGTGTAAAGGTAAATGTCAACCTATTTTATCTCACATGTTAAGCGGGATACAATTAGATGATAATCCGTTATTAGAAAATTTGGCAAAAGATAAGAAGATAGAAGTGCTTTTTGAAGATGATGAAATGTTGGTTATTAATAAACCAGCAGAATTATTATCGGTTGATGGTAAAGAAATCAAAGATTCGGTTTATAGTCGATTAGCAAAAAAATATCCAAAAGCAATAAAACATTTAATTGTTCATAGGTTGGATATGTCAACTTCTGGAATTATGCTAATTGCAAAAAATAAAAACACACATAAATTTTTACAAGCGCAATTTATAAACAGAACTATAAAGAAGAAATATATCGCTTTATTAGATGGTTTAATAACTGAAAATAAAGGAGAAATAGACTTGCCTTTACGAGTAGATTTAGAAGATAGCCCTAAACAATTAGTATGTTTTGAACACGGAAGACCATCAAAAACTAATTGGAATGTTTTGGAACGTAAAGATAATAAAACAAAAATTGAATTTACGCCAATTACAGGTAGAAGACATCAATTACGAGTACATGCAGCACATATTTTGGGTTTGAATACTGCTATTGTTGGTGATGATTTTTATGGTAAAAAAGCAGATAGGCTGCATTTACATGCAGGTTATATTAAATTTATTCATCCGTTAAGTAAAGAAATTATGGAATTTAGTTTGGAGGTTGAGTTTTAGAAATAGAATATGTGTTACCGTATATTAAGTAGGTGGACAATTAAAGTAATTTAACCTTTGGTAATTAGTTTATTATAAGTCAGTATTGCGTTTATTGGTCGCTATTAATAAATATATTAGGCGGATTTATGGAGGTATTTATTACGGATTAAATTCTAAATAAATCAATAAATTATCTATGAAAAAATATTAATGTCATTTTGACAGATGTTAATTATTGGCAGTACTTTTGCAATGAATAAAATCTTGGATAATATATTGTCTGAGTATTTTAATATATACTAAAAGAATAATTATGAGCGACGATAAAAATAAAACAGAAGAAGAAAAAATCTTGAATGATACTATAGAAACTTCTCAAGAAGAGGTGCAGGAGGAAACTGCAATAAATGAGGAGCCAACAACCGAAGAATTGTTAGCGAAAGAGAAAGATAAATTTTTAAGGCTTTTTGCAGAGTTTGAGAATTACAAAAAACGAACTTCTAAAGAAAGAATGGAATTGTTTAGAACAGCAGGTCAAGAATTAATGACAGCTATTTTACCAATTATCGATGATTTGGAAAGAGGTATTGTAGAAGTTAAAAAAGTAAAGGATAAAGAAACCTTAAAAGGATTGGAATTAATAAGCAATAAATTAAATTCAATTTTAAGTCAAAAAGGACTACATAAAATGGATGTAAAAAGTGGAGATGCTTTTGATGCTGAAATTCACGAAGCAATAACGCAAATACCAGCTCCATCTAAAAAAATGATTGGGAAAGTAATTGATGTAACTGAAAAAGGTTTTCAATTAGGAGATAAAATAATTAGATTTCCAAAAGTAGTAGTAGGAAAATAATATAAAAATTGAAAATTGAGTGTAGGAATAAAAAAACTCAATTAAAAATATTTTACTTAAAAAAAATGGCAAAACAAGATTACTACGAAATATTAGGAGTTTCAAAGTCGGCAGATAAAAAAGAAATTAAAAAAGCGTATCGTAAAAAAGCAATACAATATCATCCCGATAAAAATCCAGATAATAAAGAAGCAGAAGAGAAATTTAAGCAAGCAGCAGAAGCTTATGAAATACTAAGTGATGATAATAAAAAAGCACGATATGATCAATATGGTCATGCAGCTTTTGATGGTCCACAAGGTAGTGGAGGCGGAGGTTTTGGAGGCATGGATATGGAAGACATATTTAGTCAGTTTGGTGATATTTTTGGTGGAGGCGGAGGTTTTGGCGGCTTTAGTGGCGGCGGACGTTCAAGACAACCTATGGTTAAAGGGAGTAATTTGCGTATTAGGTTAAAATTAACCTTGTCCGAAATTTTAAATGGCGTTGAGAAGAAAGTAAAGGTAAAACGATTAATTAAAGCAAAAGGAGCAACATATAAAAGTTGTTCTACTTGTGATGGTCAAGGTGTTGTTATGCGAATTACTAATACTATTTTAGGTAGAATGCAAAGCCAATCAACTTGTCCAACATGTAAAGGAGCAGGTAAAATGGTTGATAATAGACCAAAAGGATCAGATGCAAACGGAATGATTTATGAGCATGAAATGGTCTCAATTAATATACCAGCAGGAGTTACCGATGGCGTACAGTTAAAAGTTTCAGGTAAAGGTAATGATGCTCCAGGAAATGGTATACCAGGAGATTTATTGGTTGTTATTCAAGAAGAGTCGCATGAATTGTTAAAAAGAGAAGGCGTAAATTTACATTATGATATGTATATAAGTATTCCTGAGGCTGTTTTAGGTGTATCAAAAACAATTGATACATTAAAGGGTAAAGTAAAAATACCAATTGATTCAGGAACGCAATCTGGTAAAATTTTACGTTTAAGAGGTAAAGGTTTGCCTAATTTAGAAGGTTATGGTACGGGAGATTTATTAGTACATATTAATGTTTGGACGCCAAGTAAGCTCTCAAAAGAGCAAAAAAGTTTTTTCCAAAAAGCATTAGACGATGATAATTTTAAGCCAGTAGTAGATAAGACTAATAAATCTTTTTTTGAAAAAGTGAAAGATATGTTTTCGTAATTTAGATAGCGAATTAAAAACCATGACAAATTCATATTTTTTACTTTTCACTGATAATCAGTATTTTGTATTTTAAAGAAAAGTCAATTTTTAAATTGATAAAAAGTTAATGATTTGATAATTAATAAGTTTTAAAATTAAAAATTAAAGTATGAGTTTTTCCCTGAATTAAAACATACTTTCTTGTGAGAAATATAAAATAGATGTATTTTTGCCTCGGAATTATTAGAGAAGTCTAATAATTTCTTTTTCATAGCAATTTTCCCACTCTAGGAGTAGAGTGGGTTTTTTATGGAGTAAATTGACATTTTTAAAAAGTAAAGTTAAGTAAAATTCAGTATTGGATTTTATTTTTTAGAGAAGTTACTTTAATATAATATTCTATCTTTGTGTAATAATTTAGATCGCCTTATCGCTGTCAATTTATTTGATGGAGGAAAGTCCGGACACCATAAAGCATCGTAGCGGTTAACGACCGTCATTCGTCTTAGACGAAGAGGACAAGTGCAACAGAGAGCAGGTACAGGTAATGCTGTAGTGAAACCAGGTAAACTCTACGAGGTGCAATGTTACGTATATTGGAGCGTCTGTTTTTGACAGATAAAGAGTGCTTGCTCAAATCTTCAAGGGGTGAACAGCTAAAGTTGATTAGTAATAATCAATTCAGATAAATGATAAGGGTTACACTTTTGTGTAATACAAAATCCGGCTTATAGATCTATTTTTAACTATAAAAGGCAGCTTTTTAAAGCTGCCTTTTATGTTGTATGAATTATTTAAAATTTCTACATGAATTTGAAAGCGAAGTTTCTACACTGTCTTAGAAGATATTTCGCCTTTTGTAATATTAATAGTTAATTCCTCTTTCTTTTCGTCATAATCCATTACGATAGAGTCGTTTTCTTTTAAAGTAGAATTCACAATTTTTTCGGCTAAAGCATCTTCAATGTATTTTTGAATAGCACGCTTTAATGGTCTTGCTCCATATTGTTTATCAAAACCTTTTTCTACAATAAAATCTTTTGCTTTATCTGTTAAATTTAATGTATATCCAAGGTCAGAAATTCTATTTAGTAATTTCTCCAGTTCGATATCAATAATTTTATGAATATCTTCTTTTTCTAGTGCATTAAAAATGATTACATCATCAATTCTGTTTAAAAATTCAGGAGCAAAACTTTTCTTAAGTGCATTTTCTAAAATTCCTTTAGCGTGATCTTCTGCTTGGTTGTTTTTAGTAGAAGTGCTAAATCCAACACCGCCGCCAAAATCTTTTAATTGTCTTGCACCAATATTAGAAGTCATTATAATAATTGTATTTCTAAAATCAATCTTTCTTCCTAAGCTATCGGTAATAAAACCATCGTCTAAAATTTGAAGAAGCATATTAAATACATCTGGGTGTGCTTTTTCTATTTCGTCTAATAGTACAACTGAATACGGTTTACGTCTCACTTTTTCGGTTAATTGCCCACCTTCTTCGTAGCCAACATAGCCAGGAGGTGCACCAATCAATCGTGAAATAGCAAATTTCTCCATATATTCACTCATATCAATTCGGATAAGAGCATCGGTATTATCAAACAGTTCATTTGCAAGTACTTTTGCTAATTGTGTTTTTCCAACACCAGTTTGACCTAAAAATATAAAAGAGCCAATAGGTTTGTCAGGGTCTTTAAGACCTACTCTGTTGCGTTGAATAGCTTTTATTACTTTTTGCACGGCAATATCTTGACCAATAACCTTCCCTTTAATTAAATTTGGCAGTTCTGCTAGTCGGTTACTTTCTGCTTCAGCAACTCTGCTAACAGGAATTCCTGTCATCATTGAAACCACTTCGGCTACATTGTCTTCGGTTACGGTTTGTCTATTTGCTTTTGAGTGTTCTTCCCATTCTTTTTGTGCGTGCGCTAATTCTCTTTCTATTTGTTTTTCATCATCACGTAATTTCGCTGCCTCTTCGTATTTTTGATTTTTTACAACTTCGTTTTTCTGTTTTTTAATCGCTTCTAATTTTTTTTCGAGTTTTAAAACATCTTCAGGAACAACTATATTTGTTATATGAATACGTGATCCCGCTTCATCTAAAGCATCAATAGCTTTGTCTGGTAGAAAACGATCAGTCATATATCGGTTTGTTAATTTTACACATGCTTCAATGGCGTCATCTGTAAAGGTAACATTGTGATGGTCTTCATATTTGCTTTTGATATTTTGTAAGATTTGAATAGTTTCTTCAACAGAAGTTGGTTCAACAATTACTTTCTGAAAACGTCTTTCTAATGCACCATCTTTTTCAATATGTTGTTTGTATTCATCTAAAGTAGTTGCGCCAATACATTGGATTTCGCCTCTTGCAAGTGCAGGTTTTAACATGTTACTAGCATCTAATGATCCTGTTGCGCCTCCAGCTCCAACAATGGTATGTATTTCATCTATAAATAAAATAATATCGTCATTTTTAGCTAATTCATTCATTAAAGCCTTCATTCTTTCTTCAAATTGCCCTCTGTATTTTGTACCTGCAACTAAACTAGCTAAATCTAGTGAAATAATACGTTTATTGAAAAGTATTCTAGAAACTTTTCGTTGTATAATTCTTAAAGCCAAGCCTTCTGCAATCGCACTTTTACCAACACCAGGCTCTCCAATAAGAATTGGATTGTTTTTCTTTCTTCTACTTAGTATTTGAGAAATTCGTTCAATTTCATTTTTACGACCAACAACTGGATCAAGTTTGTCATTTTCTGCCATAAAAGTTAAATCTCTACCAAAATTATCTAATACGGGTGTTTTGGATTTTTTAGACGTACCTTTTGTTATTGGTTTATTTCCAAAAGGATCGTTGCTGGGTTTTTCTGCAGCATCATCGTTTGATGCTTCAAATAAAGGTAGGTCAACATCTTCAATAGTATTATTGTTTTCCATAAATAATTGTTTAAATATGTCTTTTGCTTTTGTGTAATTAATTTCAAATTTCTGCAACAGTTTAGTTGTTGGGTCATTATCATTACGTAGAATACACAATAGTAAATGTGCTGTATTTACAGATTCGCTTTTGTAAACCTTTGCCTCGAGAAAAGTGGTCTTTAAAGCTTTATCTGCTTGTTTTGTTAAGTGAATGCTTTTTGAAGGTTCTTTATTGAACTTTTCAGGATTAGCAGGACTTAAAATTTCTATTTTTTTTCTAAGATAAGCAGTGTCAATGTCAAATGCTTCTAAGATGTCAATTGCTTTACCTTCTCCTTTTCTTAAGATGCCTAAAAGTAAATGCTCAGTGCCAATAAAATCATGACCTAACCGTATTGCTTCTTCTTTACTATAATTAATAACATCTTTAACTCTTGGTGAAAAATTCTCGTCCATTTATATTTTGTTTAAGATGTAAATATACGAGATTTTTTTATTTTCCGTTATTTTTGGAATAAATTAATTTAAGGAATGGAATTTATAAATAAAAAAAGAAACAAAAACAGGGTAAAATGTAAGATAAGTGGTTGGTTTTGCCTTTGTTAAAATTTATGACGGCTTGTAAATTTTAACTAACAATTAGGTTTGAAAATTGTTAATAAAAAAGATGAATTTTAATGATAAATAGCGCGAATAAAAAATAGAATTGTTGTAAATTGCATATTCGAAATTAACTAAAAAAATTAATTGAATTTTATGGAGGCAGGAGAAAATATAATCCCAGTAAATATAGAAGATGAAATGAAAAGTGCTTACATTGATTATTCAATGTCAGTTATTGTTTCAAGAGCATTACCAGATGTTAGAGATGGTTTGAAGCCAGTTCACAGAAGAGTTTTGTTTGGAATGCATGAATTAGGGATTAAAGCAACAGGAGCTCATAAAAAATCTGCAAGAATTGTTGGGGAAGTTTTAGGTAAGTATCATCCACATGGAGATACTTCGGTTTATGATGCAATGGTACGTATGGCACAAGACTGGTCTATGCGTTATGAAATGGTTGATGGACAAGGTAATTTTGGTTCTCCCGATGGTGATAGAGCGGCAGCAATGCGTTATACTGAGGTGAGAATGAAAAAAATATCGGAAGATATGCTTGCCGATATTGATAAAGATACTGTTGATCATCGTTTAAATTTTGACGATACATTACAAGAACCTACAGTACTACCAACTAGAATACCAAGTTTATTAATTAATGGAGCTTCAGGTATTGCTGTTGGTATGGCAACAAATATGGCGCCTCACAATATTTCAGAAGTTATTGATGGCACAATAGCTTATATTGAAAATAAAGATATTGAAATTGATGAATTGATGGAGCATATTAAAGCACCAGATTTTCCTACAGGAGGAACAATTTATGGCTACGATGGTGTAAAAGATGCTTTTCATACAGGTAGAGGTCGAATTGTTATTAGAGCAAAAACAGAATTTGAAACCATTAATGGTAGAGAATGTATTGTTGTAACGGAATTACCTTACCAAGTAAATGGTTCTGATTTACAACAGCGTATAGCAGCAATGGTAAACGATAAAAAATTAGAAGGAATTTCTAATATTAAAGATGAAACTTCTAGACTTGGAAGACGTATCGTTATTATTTTACGTAGAGATGCTATTCCAAATATTGTTTTAAATAAATTATATAAATATACCGCTTTACAAACTTCTTTTAGTGTAAATAATATTGCTCTAGTTAATGGAAGACCTGAAATGCTTAATTTAAAGCAGATTATTGGCCATTTTGTTGATCATAGACATGAAGTTGTTGTTAGAAGAACACAATATGAGCTTAAAAAAGCAGAGGCAAGAGCACATATTTTAGAAGGATTGATTATTGCATCGGATAATATTGATGAGGTAATTAAAATTATTAGAGCTTCTAAAAATGCAGATCAAGCAAGAGAAAACTTAATTTCACGTTTTGATTTATCCGAAATTCAAGCAAAAGCAATTGTTGAAATGCGTTTACGCCAATTAACAGGTCTAGAACAAGACAAGTTAAGAGCTGAGTATGACGAGATAATGAAAACTATTGATGACTTAAAAGATATTCTAGCAGATAAAGAGCGTAGAATGACTATTATTAAAGATGAATTGGCGGTTATCAAAGCTAAGTATGGTGACGAAAGACGCTCAACAATTGAATATGCTGGTGGTGATTTGAGTATTGAAGATATGATACCAAATACTAAAGTTGTGGTAACTATTTCAAATGCAGGATATGTTAAACGTACAGATTTATCTGAATATAAAACACAAAATAGAGGCGGAAGAGGACAAAAAGGAGTTTCTACTAGAAATGAAGATTTCTTAGAACACTTATTTGTTGCTACCAATCACCAATACATGTTATTCCTTACCAAGAAAGGAAAAGTATTCTGGATGAGAGTTTATGAAATTCCAGAAGGAGGAAAAGTATCTAAAGGTAGAGCAATTCAAAACCTTATCAATATTGAAAATGATGATGTTGTAAAAGCATTCTTAGTAACACAAGATTTAAAAGACGAAGAATACATCAATAACCATTATGTAGTTATGGTAACTAAAAAAGGTCAAACTAAAAAGACTGTTTTAGAACAATATTCAAGACCAAGAAGTAATGGTATTGCTGCAATTAAAATTAAAGAAGGCGATGAATTATTAGAAGCTAAATTAACCGATGGTAATAGTCAAATCATGATTGCAGCTCGTTCGGGTAAATGTATTCGTTTTGAAGAATCTAAGACTAGACCAATGGGTAGAAATGCTTCTGGTGTAAGAGGTATTAGATTAAAAGATGATATTGATATAGTAATAGGTATGATTTCTGTTCACGAAGGTGATGGAAGTAATGTACTAGTTGTATCGGAAAATGGATATGGTAAGCGTTCTAAATTAGAAGATTATCGTATTACAAATCGTGGTGGAAAAGGTGTTAAAACTATTAATGTAACCGAAAAAACTGGAGGTTTAGTTGCAATTAAAAATGTAACAGATGAAGATGATTTAATGATTATTAATAAATCGGGTATTACCATTCGTTTAGCAGTTTCTGGTTTAAGAGTCATGGGTAGAGCAACACAAGGCGTGAAACTTATTAACCTTAAAGGGAAAGATTCTATCGCAGCGGTTGCTAAAGTAGCTCATGAAGAAGATGAAGAAGAGTTGTTAAGTGAAGATGAAATTTTATCAGACACTGAGAATGGCACGAAAGTTGAAAATAATGACTCGGAAGAATAATTTAAAAACAATTAAATAACAAATAAAATGAAAAAACAATTATTAGTAATCGGATTAGTACTAGTTAGTATTTTTAGCTTTGCTCAAAAAGCGGAATTAAAATTAGCAAGTAAAGCAATTTCTAAAAATAATTTTACGGAAGCCTTATCAGCATTATCTCAAGTAGAAAGTTTAAAGTCAAGTTTAGACGATAAATCAATGGCTAAATTTTTATTCTTAAAAGTTAAAGCTCTAAATGGTTCAGGTAAATTAGCTGATGCAGCTAATGCAGTAAACACTTTATTGAATTTTGAGAAAAAAACAGGAAAAGCAAAATATTCAAAAGAAGCAGGACCAATTTTAACTACACTTATTCAAAGTCTTTCTGATAGTGGTATAAAACAATACGGAGCAAAAAATTATAAAGAAGCTAAAGTTACCTTAACTCAAGTTTTTAACTTAAGTCCAAAAGATACTACTTTTTTAGAGTATGCTGCTAATGCCGCTTATTTAGATAAAGATTTTGACTTGGCGTTAAAGAAATTTAATACTTTAAAAGACATGGGGTATACGGATGTTAAAACTATATACTCTGCAACTAATAAAGCTACTGGTAACGAAGACGTATTTACTAATGCTAAAGAAATGGATAATGGTGTTAAAATAGGTGTTTATGAAAACCCGTCAACTAAAATAACAGAATCTAAAATGCCAAGTATTATTAAGAATATAGCCTTTATCTATGTGGAAAAAGGAGATAATGAAAAGGCAATTGAAGCAATTAAAACAGCAAGAAAAGCAGACCCAACAGACGTTAATTTAATAACTACCGAAGCTAATATTCAAATAAAAATGGGGAATAAAAAAGCATTTGGAGAATTAATGAAAGAGGCAATTGCTCTTAGGCCAAATGATGCTACATTACATTATAATGTAGGTGTTATTAATCAGGAATTAGGAAAAATAGAAGAAGCTAAAGCGTCTTATAAAAAATCAATAGAGTTAGACCCTAAAAACGGAAACGCTTATTTGAACTTAGGCTTAGCAATGTTAGCTAAAGATAAAGATTTAGTTGAAGAGATGAATGCTAATCTAAATGATTTTGATAAGTACGATGCAATTAAAGCGAAACAATTAAATTTATATAAAGAAGTTTTACCAACTTTTGAAAAAGCATATAGTATCATAAATACAGACAAAGGTATTATGCGTACACTAATGAATTTATACGAGAATTTAGAAATGTATGATAAACAGAAAACAGTAAAAGCTGCGTTTGACGCTTTGGCTGAATAATTAAAATTAATAAATTTTTAAAAGAGTAAAGTTGTTTTATAACTTTACTCTTTTTTTATACATTAAATTCAGTAACTTTGAAGAATGGAAATTGTATTTAACAAATATCAAGGTGCAGGAAATGACTTTATCATTATTGATAATCGTAAAAATAGTTTTAATAAAAAGGATACAAAAATAATAGAGCAACTCTGCGATAGAAAATTCGGTATAGGTGCTGATGGTTTAATTCTGTTAGAAAATTCTGAGAAATCAGATTTTAAAATGCTATATTATAATGCAGATGGAAATGAAAGCACCATGTGTGGAAATGGAGGAAGATGTATTGTTGCTTTTGCTAAAAAACTTAATATAATTCAAGATAAAACTAGTTTTGAAGCTATTGATGGATTACATTTTGCTGAGGTGATACGTGATTTGATAAGTCTACAAATGATTGATGTTGACTTTGTATTAGAAAAAAATAATTACTTATTCTTAAATACAGGTTCTCCTCATCATATTTCGTTTCATGATAGTATTGATAATTTAGATGTTAAGGAATTAGGTAGTAAAATACGATACGGAAAGCCTTATTTTAAAAAAGGCACTAATGTTAATTTTGTAGAACAAGTAGATGATAATGTTTTTAAAGTACGGACTTATGAACGTGGCGTTGAAGACGAAACACTTGCTTGTGGAACAGGAGTTACAGCTGTTGCAATAGCAGCATACCAAGTAAACAAAACCACACAAAATCACGTTTATTTGCAAACGCTTGGAGGAATGCTTGAAGTGAATTTTGAACAAAATGAAGATCAATACCAAAATATATTTCTTAAAGGACCTGCAACATTTGTTTTTGAAGGAAGTATTATAATTAAATAATGACGCAATATGTAATAATTAGT
>CAYOFS010000060.1:0-12386 GCA_964403095.1 uncultured Flavobacteriaceae bacterium
ACAAAATATGATATTAAAACTAAGGTTTTCCACTAAATTTGCAGTA
Organism: uncultured Flavobacteriaceae bacterium; assembly: GCA_964403095.1. Taxonomy (GTDB): domain Bacteria; phylum Bacteroidota; class Bacteroidia; order Flavobacteriales; family Flavobacteriaceae; genus S010-17. Next base: position 47 of record CAYOFS010000060.1, read on the forward strand.
GAACCAAAAGATTTAGTAAATAACTTATAACGTGTTTTGATGTTGAATTGGTATTAGAGTAGTAAAACCATTTTTAGGGCTACCATTCATTAGCTTTATTGGCATCTAGGTCAATGAAAATAAATAAGAGTATTGAGAATGCTAATATAGATGAGCCTCCATAGCTGAAAAAAGGTAACGGTATTCCGATGGTTGGTAAAATTCCAATAGCCATTCCGATATTAATTGTAAAGTGGAAAAAAAAGATTGATGCAATACTATAACCATAAACCCTACTGAATTTTGATTTTTGACGTTCTGCAATTCTAATAATTTGTAAAATAAATATAACAAATAATAGTATTACAAGTACACTACCTACAAATCCCCATTCTTCACCAACAGTACTGAAAATAAAATCGGTATGTTGCTCTGGTACAAAATCGCCTTTAGTTTGCGTACCTTGTAAAAAACCTTTACCTAATAAACCTCCAGAACCGATGGCTATCTTTGATTGCTCAACATTGTAGCCTTTACCTTTGGTGTCTTCAACAATATTTAGCACCAAGTTAATTCTGTCAATATGTCTTTGAGGTAATTTGTTATATGTGAAATGGATAGCAAATATCATTACAGCAAAAGCAATATAAAAACTAATGTAATAGATAAGGTTTTTTCTAAAAAAGCGAATTTTATACTTATAAACATATATTAAAAAGCTTATAAATAATAAGAGGCTAACTATTTCCATATTAATAATTCCATATTTAATGATTAGCAAGGCATATATCAAAAAGAAAAAAGCAATTATAACATAGTACTTAGGCAATCCTTCTCGGTATAATACGAAAAAGAAAGATAAATAGACCAAGGCAGACCCAGGATCTGGTTGTAAAATAATTAAAATAGAAGGTATTGCTAAAAGTAATAATGCCTTTAATTGATTGTTTATATTTTCTAAGTCAAATTGTTTGTCGCTGAGAAGCTTTGCTATACCGAGTGAGACGGCAATTTTAGCAAACTCTGTAGGTTGTAAAGTAAAGCTTCCGATACTATACCAAGATGTAGCTCCATTGATGGTTTTTCCAAAAATAAATAAGCCTATGAGTGATATTAAAGATATTAAATAAAATATACTAGAAAATTGTTGAAAAAAACGAGTATCAAGAAATAGAATAATAGATGCAGCTATTAAACTTGCGCTAATCCATAATAATTGTCTTCCGTATTTTGAAGAAAAGTCTAAAAATTCGTAATGAAGTTCTGTTTTAGAAGCGGAATAGATATTTATCCATCCAATAAATACAAGAATTAAATAAAGAATTATTAAGTTCCATGAAATACTGCTGTTTATTTTAGAATTTCTCATGGCTGTAAGGGCGTAATTAGTTTTCTGTATTCGGACAGTAATAAGGTATCCGTCATCATTTGTTTTTCTTTGTATGGTTTTTGTGTTTTACCATTAAGGTATTTTTCAATCATTAAAGATGAAATTGGAGCGGCATATTGTGCTCCATAGCCTCCATTTTCAATAAATACAGCAAGTGCAATTTTAGGATTATCTTTTGGTGCAAATGCTATAAAAATGGAATGATCACTCATCTCAATTTTTTTTCCATCACGTTTAATATAGTTTTGAACAGTACCTGTTTTTCCACAAATATCTATTCCTTTTACTTTAGATGACCTACCTGTTCCTTTTTCAAAAACATCAAGCATACCTTGTATTACAGGTCTAAAGTGAATAGAGTCTATGGCGGTGTATTTTGGCTTGGTGTATTTTTCGTTTAATGTATTTTCCTTAATTTTTTTTACAATGTGTGGTGTGAAAAAATAACCTCTATTTGCGACAGCAGCAGTCATATTTGCTAATTGAATTGGTGTTGTTAGTACTTGACCTTGACCAATAGCATTTGAGATGGTACTCGTTGCTCTCCATCTAAATTCGTAAAAATTATCGTAAAATTTTGCGTCTGGAATAAATCCTTTATTTCCTTGTGGTAAATCGGTGCCTAGATAGTTTCCGAAACCAAAACTTTTTACTTTTTCACTCCAATTATTTAATCCTTCTTCAGGGCTGTTATATTTTTCAATAAGTTTTCTATAGGTGTTAGAAAAAAAAGAGTTGCAAGAATTATAAATTGATTTATTAAAGTTCACATTACCGTATGTTCCACAATGACATTTCATTATAGCATGTGTTCTTTTACCGTATCGATAACTTCCTTTACAAAGAAACTTAGAATTAGGTTCTATTACGTTTTCTTGTAGCCCAATTAATGCATTTACAATTTTAAAAGGTGATCCAGGAGCATACTCTCCTTTTAAGCCTCTATCAAACATTGGTTTGTTTATTTTGTCGTTTAGAAATAATGTAGAGTATTTAGCACGTTTTCTACCTACCATTAGATTTGGGTCATAACTTGGAGCGGTAACTAAAGCTAAAATCTCACCTGTACTTGGCTCAATAGCAATGATTGCGCCTCTTTTGTTCTTCATTAATTTCTCGCCGTAAATTTGTAAATTTATATCAAGCGTTAATGTTAGGTCCTTTCCATTTTCGGCAAATTTATCAAATTTTCCATTTTTATATGGCCCAATAGTTTTATTATGTTTGTCTTTTTGAAGCCATTTTTCTCCTTTTATGCCTCGTAATAATTTTTCATATTGTTTTTCAACACCACTTACACCAATTAATTCGCCTTGTTGATAATAGTTGTCTTTTTTTAGTTTAGTATGGTTAATCTCTCCAATATAGCCCAATACATTGGCTGCGTGTTTAATTGGGTAATGTCTAATTGAACGTTTTTGAATGTAAAACCCTTTATATTTAAACATCTTTTCTTGTAAAGAAGCGTAGTCATCTTTGTCTAGTTGCTTTAAAAAAACGGAAGCTAATCTGGGTGAGTATTTTTTTGCTCGATTAAATTTTTTAATAAAATATTTTTTTGTTATTTTTAAAAAGGAGCAAAATTCTAATGTATCCAGTAGTTTTACTTCTCTAGGTATTATCATGATATCATACGATGTTTGATTAGCTACGATGAGAGTTTCGTTTCTATCATATATATATCCTCTTTCAGGAAATGTAAATTTTTTTTTAATCGCAATTTTATCAGCTTTTAGCTTATACTTGTCGGTTAATATTTGCAGATATAACAGCCTGAAAATAAATATAAAACCTGTAACTACGGTAAAAAAAATTAATAAATAACTTCTTGATTTCATTTTTAATCGTTTATGTCTTTAACAAATAAAGAAATGGCTAAACCAATTACGATACTAGAAAATAGACTAGTGTAAAATGCTTTTAAAAGGATGTGTCCAAAACTCTTAAGTGTATAATACTCCAGAAAAAACAAAATAAAATGATGAATAAAGACAAGTGTTAAAATATAAATTATTATTTGAATCATATTTAGTTTCTTAATATTAAAAAGTAAATAATCAAATTCAATATTATTTTGAATAATATGTAAAACAGGAAGTCTAATATAGGCAATAAAGACGAGTGCTGCGGCATTACTACCTCCAGAGTTAGAGAAGAAATCGATTAGTAGTCCAAGAAAAAAACTAATAATTAGTACACTATATTTATTATTACTTAATGGGAAAATAAATATAAAAAGCACATATATTAATGGGTTAATATACCCAAAAAGTAGTACGTTATTTAAAACTAAAACCTGTATTAGTCCTAGTAAAAATGCAAACAAACTATATTTTAATATATAATTATTCATTTTCTAAATTGAGTATTTCGTCTTTATCAAAATTTGTAATAATATTGATATTGTAAAGTGCGCTCATATCGTTAAACAAGTCAACGTTAATTATTGTATACTTATTATTATCTATTTTAAAATCCTTAATAGTTCCAACTAAGATTCCTTCAGGGAAAATGGTTGACCTTCCGCCAGTAATTATAGTGTCGCCTATTTTAATATTACTCTGTATTGGTAAATCTTCAAATTGAATTATGTTATGATTTTCTCCATTCCAAGTTAGTGTTCCAAAGTGAGTATTATTTAGTAATTTGGCGTTAATACGAGAGTTTTCGTTAATAATAGGCATTACTATAGCGTAATTTGATGATGTATTTGTTGTGATACCAATGATACCTTTGCTTGAGATTACACCTAGTTCGGGTGTTATTCCATCATTGCTTCCCTTGTTTATAGTTATTCTATTATTTGTTTTTGTGTATTCATTTTTAATAATAGTTGCTTTTAGATACGAATATTTTTGATTGTAAATTAGCGAATCTATTTTATTTAATTGTTTAGCTGTTCCTTTTTGATTTAGTTTTGATAGTATATTTTTTAAATGGGTGTTTTCTTCTAAAAGCTGTTTGTTTTGAGTTTTTAAATTAAGGTAATTGTTAAATGATATGAAGTTGTTATAAACGCTTCCAGTAAAAGCGTTTGCGGAGTTTATAAATTTGCTTTTATGATATGAGTGGCTTTGTACGGTTAATGAAATCGCAATTATTTGAAGAAAAACAAATAATAAAAAATACTTGTTTTTAATTAAAAAATAAATAATATGTTGCATCTAAAAATTAGTTTAATCGTTTGATTTATTTATAGTTTTAGACATGATAATAGCTAATCTATTATTTTAATTAGGTAATTAATTTCCTATTTCATTAATATATTTCTATATTTTTCTATATTTTTAAGTGTAACGCCAGTACCTCTAACAACTGCTTTTAAAGGGTCTTCGGCAAGATAAACAGGTAGATCTGTCTTTCTAGATAAACGTTTGTCTAAACCTCTAAGCATTGAGCCTCCACCAGCTAAATAAATACCGGTTTTATAAATATCGGCAGATAATTCAGGAGGTGTTTCAGATAAAGTTTCCATAACAGCATCTTCAATTCTTAAAATAGACTTGTCTAATGCTTTTGCAATTTCTCTATATGAAATTTGAATCTGTTTTGGTTTTCCACTCAATAAATCTCTTCCTTGCACAAGCATATCATCAGGAGGTGTTTCTAGATCTTCAGTGGCAGCACCAACTTCAATTTTAATTCTTTCAGCCGTGTGTTCTCCAACATAGAGGTTGTGTTGTGTTCTTAAATAATAAGAAATATCATTTGTAAAAACATCACCAGCAACTTTAACCGATTTGTCACATACAATACCACCAAGAGCAATTACTGCAATTTCGGTTGTTCCTCCTCCAATATCAATAATCATATTTCCTTTAGGCTCCATAATATCAATTCCGATTCCAATAGCAGCTGCCATTGGTTCATAAATAAGATAAATGTCAGTTCCTCTCATGTGAATTGCAGAGTCTTTTACAGCTCTTTTTTCAACTTCGGTAATTCCAGAAGGAATACAAATAACCATTCTAAGCGAAGGAGAAAAAAAACGTTTTTTTATAGTTGGAATTTTTTTGATAAATTCCTTTATCATTTTCTCTGACGCATCAAAATCGGCAATTACACCATCTTTAAGTGGTCTAATTATTTTAATATTACTATGCGTTTTACCTTGCATTAATCTAGCTTCTTGCCCAGTTGCTAATAATTTACCAGTTGCTCTATCAATTGCGACTATTGAAGGACTGTCAATAACGACCTTGTCTTTATGTATAATAAGTGTGTTTGCTGTTCCTAAATCGATAGCAATCTCTTCAGTCATGAAATCAAAAAATCCCATATATATTTTAATGTTTTTTAATAGTTATTATAATTTTGTAAATATAGTGTTTTTAAGGATATATTTTTATTTTTTTTAAAGTATTTTAATGCTTAAAATGGCGTGTTTTGGTAAAGACCATAGATATATTATTTGCATCGCAATAATCAATAGATAATTGGTCTTTTATAGATCCGCCTGGTTGAATTACGGAAACAATTCCTGCTTTATCAGCAATTTCTACACAGTCTGGAAAAGGAAAAAAAGCATCACTCGCCATAACAGCTCCTTTTAAGTCAAAATTAAAGTGATTTGCTTTTGTAATGGCTTGGTTTAAGGCATCTACTCTTGATGTTTGACCTGTTCCGCTTGCTAGCAGTTGTCCGTTTTTAACTAGAACAATAGTATTTGATTTTGTATTTTTACAAATTTTAGAAGCAAATAATAGATCGTCAATTTCAGTATCTGTTGGCTGTAGTTTTGTGGCTTGAGATAGCATTGATTTAGAATCGGTTATATTGTCTTTTTCTTGTACGAGATAGCCGTTTAAACAAGTTCTAACATTAGTGTTAGGTAATTTAATATCGTTTAATTTTAAAATAATTCTATTTTTTTTACCTTTAAGTATTTCTAAAGCTTCTTGGTTAAAAGAAGGAGCGATTACAACTTCGCAAAATAATTTATGTATTTCTTGAGCGGTTGGAACATCAATTTCTTTATTACTGATTAAAACACCACCAAAAGCGGAGGTTGGATCTCCAGCGAGTGCGTCTATATATGCTTTGTGTAAAGTTTGCCTTTGTGCAACTCCACAAGCGTTATTGTGTTTTAAAACGGCAAATGTTGGCTTGTTTGAGTTGTCAAATTCTTTTATAATATTTACGGCAGCATCTACATCTAATAGGTTATTGTATGATAATTCTTTACCATGTAATTTATCAAATAAAGACTTAAAGTCACCAAAATAAAACCCTTTTTGATGTGGGTTTTCTCCATATCTCAATTCTTTCCCTTCGGTTTCGCTTACCTTTAACACTGTTTCTTCTTCATTTTTATTAAAGTAATTGAATATTGCAGAGTCGTAATGACTAGAAATATTAAACGATTTTGCTGCAAATGCTTTTCTTTGTTTTATAGTAGTTCGACCATCATTAACCGAAATTATTTCTAAGAACTCATTATATTGTTCCATTGATGAAATGCATATAACATCGTTAAAATTCTTTGCAGCAGCTCTAATTAATGAAATCCCTCCGATATCAATTTTTTCAATAATATCTTGTTCAGAAGCTCCACTTGCAACCGTTTTTTCAAACGGATATAAATCAACAATAACAATGTCAATTTCTGGTATTTCAAATTCGTTTAATTGCGATTTGTCAGATTCATTATCTCTTCTGCTTAAAATCCCTCCAAAAACTTTTGGGTGTAAGGTTTTTACTCTTCCGCCAAGAATAGAAGGATAGGAAGTTAAATCTTCTACAGCAACAACGTCAATTCCTAAATTTTTAATAAATGTTTCTGTCCCGCCTGTTGAATATATAGTAACTCCTAATTCATTTAATTTTTGAACGATAGGAGCTAATCCATCTTTATGAAAAACAGAAATTAAGGCTGATTTTGCTTGGATAATTTTAGACATTTTATGTTATTTGTGTTTGTTTAGCTATGAGAAAAATAAAAAACAAAATTACGAAACTATACTAGTATTGTAGTGTTTGATTGTTTAAATATTTATATATTATCAACAAGTTGTTAATATTTTTTTAAGAGGTGAAAAACAACAAATAAGCGCTCATAATGAAGACTTAATCCTTCTAATTATGATAGTTAATAAGAGCCTGAAATTTTATTAGTTTAAAAGAGAGAAATAAAAAAATGTAACAAAATAATAAGTAAATCGTTTAACTTATAACAACCAAATAAATAAAATGAATCAGCAGGAGTTTACAGCGTTGGTAATGCCTTTTAAAGATAAAGTTTTTCGCTTTGCAAAGCGTTTTCTTATATCAAAAGATTCTGCCGAAGATGCTACTCAAGATATTTATTTAAAGTTATGGTCCAATAAAGAAAAATTGAAGAATTATAATAATGTAGAAGCTTTTGCAATGACGATGACTAGAAATCATTGTCTAGATGTTTTAAAACTTAAAAGCTCATCAAACCTTAAAATAATTCATAATAATTATAAAGATAATAGTCAAAATTTAGATAGGCAGATTGAAGTTGAAGATAGCGTAAGTATCATACATCAATTAATAGCTAATTTACCAACAAAACAAAAGATGATTATTCAATTAAGAGATGTAGAACAATATAGCTTTGAAGAGATTGGCAAGATTCTTGAAATACAACCTACCGCAGTAAGAGTTGGCTTGTCAAGAGCACGAAAAACAATTAGAACACAATTATTAAATAAACATAAATATGGAATTAGCTAAAATAGAAAATTTATTAGAAGCATATTTTGATGGAAATACCAATATTGAAGAAGAGCGTATTTTACAAAAATATTTTTCTCAAGAGATTGTTCCTGTACATTTACAAGAATACAAACTAATGTTTGACTATTTTGCTAAAAATAAAGCTGAAAAGAGTAATCAAACAATACAAGTAACACCTAAGAAAAAGACTTGGAAAATGAATTGGTTATCCATTGCAGCATCATTAATATTACTCTTTGCTATTTATAAAATTGTTCCTACAACGGATAGTTTTACAGATATAGAAAGAGCTGAAGCAGAAAGGGCTTATGTAGAAAGTCAAAAAGCATTTGAACTCATTTCAAAAAGTTTAAACAGAGGGAATGGAACAATAGCTTACTTGGATAGCTACGAAGTAACTAAAAACAAAATTTTTAAAACAAAAAAATAACCTACAGACATGATTTATCACGTCTCAATTAAAACAATAATTATGAAAACAATAAATAAAACATATAAAATGAAAACAAAACAAATAATGCTAATGTTATTATTAGTAGTAACGCCTTTAATCTCTTTTTCTCAATCAATATTTGAGAAATATGAAGATTTAGATGATGTAACAACAGTAGTGGTTACTAAAAGTGCTTTTAGATTAATGAGTAAAATTGGCGGTGATAGTAAAGAGGCTAAAGAGTATATTAATAATGTTAAAACATTAGATAATTTAGCAATTTACACTACTTCGAATATTGGTTTAGCTGAAAAAATGAAAGCTGATGTGAAAAAGCATATTAAAAAAGAAAATTTATCTGAACTATTTAGAGTTAAAGATAAAAAAGGAAATGTAAAAATTTATGTAAGAGAAGGAAGAGATGATGATCACGTTAAAGAGCTATTCATGTTTATTGAAAATATTAATAATGTGAAAATTAAAGGAGAAGAAACGCAGGCAGTTATTGTTAGTTTAACAGGTGATATTGACCTTAAAAAAGTAGGTGGAATCATTGATAAAATGAATGTTCCTGGAGGCGAACACCTCAAGCATGCAACAAAAAAATAATACGAATTAACAAGTCTTTAAAATTATAAAAATATGAAGTATTTAAGTATAGTCTTTATTATGATGATGATGTTATCATGTACCACTGAAGAAACTACTATTCAGCAATTGTATGTGGATAGTGAAACAAACGACAATTATTTAATGTTAGATATCCCAACAAGTGTAGTTAGTTTACCTGATAATGCTTCAGATGCATCTAAAGAAGCCTACAAGTCTGTTAAAAAAGTGAATTTGTTAGCCTTTAAAATTAACGAAACAAATAAGGCTGATTTTAAAATAGAAAAAACTAAAGTGTTAAAAATTTTGAAAAACCCTAATTATATTGAAATGATGCGAGTTAATTCAAAAGGCACTAAGGTTACTGCAAAATATATAGGTTCAGAAAATTCAATAGACGAATTGATCCTTTTTGCATCAGATAATGAACATGGTTTTGGTCTAGCAAGAGTTTTAGGAGATAATATGAAACCTGAAAACATGATGGCTTTACTTGAAGATATTAAAGATATTGATAAGAATAGTAACGTATTTAAAAAATTAGAAGATTTTTTAAAATAGTTACATGCTATTTTGAAATAAAAAAAAGACGTTTTGGAAACAAAACGTCTTTTTCTGTTTTTGTAAAAACTTAAGAATAGGAAATAGAACTAATATTATTTTCGTACATTTATAAAAAAAATATATGCTCACAAAAGTTTATGGATCAGCAGTATTTGGTGTAGAAGCTACAACGATAACCGTTGAGGTTAATATCGATAAAGGAATTGCCTATCATTTAGTTGGTTTGCCAGATTCTGCTATTAAAGAAAGTTCCTATCGTATTTCCGCTGCATTAAAAAATAATGGTTACAAATTACCAGGTAAAAAAATCACCATTAATATGGCGCCAGCCGATATGCGTAAAGAAGGTTCTGCTTATGATTTAACTATTGCTATGGGGATTTTGGCAGCTTCTAATCAGATAAAAGCAACGGATATTGATAAGTATGTTATTATGGGTGAACTTTCACTTGATGGAAGTATGCAAGGTATAAAAGGAGCTTTGCCCATTGCTATAAAAGCACAAGAAGAAGGCTTTAAAGGTTTTTTCTTGCCAGCACAGAATGCAAAAGAAGCAGCTATTGTTACGGGTTTAGACGTGTATCCAATAGAAAATATAAAAGAAGTAATTGATTTTTTTGAAGGAAATTCCGACTTAAAACCAATGGTAATTGATACCAAAAAAGAATTTTATAACAATTTAGAACATCCTGAATTTGATTTTGCAGATGTTAAAGGACAAGAATCGATAAAAAGATGTATGGAAATCGCTGCTGCTGGCGGACATAATATTATTTTAATTGGTCCGCCAGGATCTGGTAAAACCATGTTAGCAAAACGTTTGCCAACAATTTTACCACCAATGTCATTGCGAGAAGCATTAGAAACAACAAAAATACATTCGGTTACTGGTAGAATAAAAGCCAATTCAGGTTTAATGAGTCAGCGACCATTTAGATCACCCCATCATACCATATCCGATGTAGCTTTAGTTGGTGGCGGAGCATATCCACAGCCAGGAGAAATATCTTTATCGCATAATGGCGTGTTGTTTTTAGATGAATTACCAGAATTTAAACGAACCGTTTTAGAAGTAATGCGACAACCATTAGAAGATAGAGAAGTAACCATTTCTAGAGCTCGATTTACTGTTACATATCCAAGTAGTTTTATGTTGGTTGCAAGTATGAACCCTAGTCCAAGTGGTTATTTTGTAGATTCGGATAATCCTTTAGCTTCTTCACCACAAGAAATGCAACGTTATTTAGCAAAAATTTCTGGTCCGTTATTAGACAGAATAGATATTCATATTGAAGTACAACCAGTTCCTTTTGAGAAATTAAGTGAAGAACGTAGAGGTGAACCAAGTACTGAAATTAGAAAACGTGTTACAAAAGGCAGAGACGTGCAAACAGAACGGTTTAAAAACTCTGAAACCATTCATTATAATGCGCAAATGAGTGTGAAACAAATTAGAAAACATTGTAAGTTAAGTCAAGAGTCTATGGATTTATTAAAGATTGCCATGGGAAAATTAAATCTTTCCGCTAGAGCGTACGATAGAATATTAAAAGTATCAAGAACTATAGCAGATTTGGAAGCGTCAAAAGACATACAGTCGCATCATATTACCGAAGCAATACAGTATAGAAGTTTAGATAGAGAAGGTTGGTTGGGCTAATTTTTTTAAAGTATTTATCTTGGTAAATTTATTTTTAGTATGTTTGTAACTGATTGTATTATAAATAATAACAAATTAAAACATTAAATTATGAAAAAAAATTACATTTTATTAACTTTTATAGTGCTTTTTTCTTTAGGAATAAACGCTCAAGTTATCAGTGAACAAGTTATCGACGGAAATAGTGGAATAATATCAGATTATGTTACAGGTGTTTCTTTAGGTACATATTGTGCCGAAGATTTTGTCTTAACAGCAGAACATAAGATAGAAACGATTACAGTACCAGGCTTTATTAATGATTTTGATATTGAAAACGTGATGACTGGTTTTAACCTTTATATCTATAGCGATACTGCTGGTTTACCATCTTCAAACCCTAATACTCCAAGTACAGGTTTATTAGAAATCATTAATTTATCTCCAACAGATACTGCATTATCGATAACAAATGATGCTTTCACTTTAGATGTAACCGCAGCGAATGGTGGTGATTTTATATTGCCAGCGGGAACATATTGGTTAGTTGTATTTCCAGATATACCAACTTTAACAGATAGATGGAGTTGGTACGCAAGTGGAGCAGCAAATCCTCAAAATGCTGTAATATTTGACGATGGTAATTTTGGGGCAGGTTTTGACTGGACTCTATTGACTGCAGGAGGATTGAGTTTTGGATCTTTAGCATATACAATTGAAGGTACAACAACAGCGTCAGTAGATGACAATAACTTAAATAGTATATCTGTTCAAAACCCTGTAGAAGATTTTTTAACTATTAATATGAATGATTCTTCAGAATTAAAAAGTGTTGAATTATTTTCAATTAATGGTCAAAGAGTTTATAATGGTACAGAAGAAAATAGGTTTAACGTTTCTAATTTGAATTCGGGAATGTACGTTTTAAAAGCAACTACTGTAAATGGTAGTATTAGTAAACGAATTATTAAAAAATAATTTAATAGATTTATTTTTTATTAAAAGGGTTTTTTAAGAAGTAATT
>CAYOFS010000061.1:0-8993 GCA_964403095.1 uncultured Flavobacteriaceae bacterium
GCGTCTGTGTTTTTTAGTGCAGGTTATTATTCTAGACAACCCGTCCATGATAATTTATTTGAAAACAATTCAAGATCTAACGAGTATTATAACCCTGCAACCGAAAATGAAAACATCACGGGACTTGAATTAGGTTATAGTAAAAGAGGTGAAAATTATGGTGTAAATGTTAATCTATACTCTACAACTTGGGGTAATAGAACTTATAATGACTGGAACAATAACGCATTAGAATTAACAGTTTTCACAGGTGTTGAGCAAGTACACAACGGTATTGAAATTGATACTAGATATAATATTACTGATAACTTAACATTAAAAGCTTTTGGGTCTTTAGGAGATTGGAAATATAAAGGAAAAGCTACAGGTAATGTTTATGATGAAGATGGTGTTGATGTTACTCCAGGTGGATCAACTTTAGAAATTGATAATGATGGTGAATATGTTGCTGGTGCTCAAATTACGTCAGGTTTATCTTTAGATTATAAATTTGCTAAAGGGTTTAGATTTGATGTATCACAACGTTATTATGGTAAAAATCATGGTAATATTTCTGCTGATGGAGCAATTGATTTACCAGGGTATTCATTAATTGACACAGGTTTATCTTATAAATATAGACTAAAGGATAATAAATCTATTAACTTTAGGTTAAATATAAATAACCTTACTGATGCATTTTACATTACAAGATCTAAAGATGCAATTGCTGCAGATGCTCCAGGTGCTACTTTATGGCATGGTGTAAATACAGCAAATAGAGTTAGAACTGGATATGGTAGAACTTGGAATACTTCTGTACGTTTCAACTTCTAATCAATTCTTTAAAAAAATTATAAAAAAAGACTGCCATTTGGCAGTCTTTTTTTATGTAAAAAAATTTGAAAAATCATACAAACAAATTCATTACCTTTGTAACCTAACTAAAAAACAAATTTATTATGATGAAAATAATTCACTCTTATTGGGCGTACTTAGTATTAGCCTTATTAATTTTTGCAGTTGTAAATGCTGTATTAAACGCTAAAAAAGAATATAAAAACAAAGATTTACGTATCAATTTATTTACGCTTATTTTTGCTCATATCCAGCTTTTGATAGGTTTAGGTTGGTATTTTATGTCGCCAGGATATAAAGCGCTTAAAGCAAATGGAATGGGAGCAACTATGAAAGACAGCTATATGCGTCTAATCACAGTAGAACACCCAATAATGATGATTTTAGCCATAGTTTTTATTACTATAGGTTTTTCAAAACATAAAAAGCAAACAACCGATGCTGGTAAATTTAAAACCATACTTATTTGGTACGGATTAGCTTTAGTATTTATGCTAGTAAAAATCCCTTGGGCACAATGGTTGTAATTAGTAATAAATAAAAAACCCTTCCCTTTGGTAAGGTAAAATGAGATGAAATACTGGAAACATTATACAAAAAAAGAACAAAATAGAAAAATTGATGAAGCCTTAGAAAAGAATGTAAATTTTCTAACAGACGTCAGTTTAGGCTTACCAGCATCAAAATTAGATGAAATGGTTTTCTCAAGTGATGCTTCTTATTTGAATGATTCACCATTATTACGGACTTTTGTAAACAATCCAAATCATATTGGCTGTCATACAACTGGAAGTTCGGAAAATGCATTTGCAGGTACGCATCAATTAGAACGTGAAGTATTAGAGGTTTTAGCTGTTGATATTTTTAAATGTACAGCCGAATTTGATGGCTATATTGCAACTGGAGGAACAGAAGCAAACATACAAGCCTTATGGATATACAGAAACCTGTATAAACGTGAATTTAACGCAAAACAAGAAGATATTGTTGTTGTGTATTCTGAAGACTCACACTACTCTATGCCTAAAGGTGCAAATATCTTAAATTTAGATACCGCAATTATTCCTGTAGATTTTCTTACTAGAAAAATTAAAGAGGAAGAATTAGAAAAAATCATCCTAAAATTAAAAGACCAAGGTAAAAAATATTTTATTGTAGTTGCTAATATGGGTACAACGATGTTTGGATCTGTTGATAACCCAGATACTTATGCTAATTTATTAATAAAACATAATGTTGAATTTAAAATCCATATTGACGGTGCTTTTGGAGGATTTATTTATCCGATAAATACAGAAAAAACAAGTGTCAATTTTTCAAATAAACACATTAGTTCTATAACTATTGATGCACACAAAATGCTACAAGCTCCTTACGGCACAGGTGTGTTTTTATGTAGAAAAGGTTTAATTGAAAATGTATTGACCAAAGAAGCACAATACGTAACAGGAATGGACTTAACTCTTTCTGGATCTCGTGCAGGTGCAAGCGCTATTGCTGTTTGGATGATTTTATTTTCTTATGGACCTTATGGTTGGTTTGAGAAAATAAGTGTCTTATTAATGCGTACACAATGGCTGTGTGATGAATTAGATAAATTAAATATTAAATACTATCGCCATCATAGAATGAATATAGTTACTATTCATTCCGAATTTATACCAGATGAGTTAATGCATAAATACCATTTAGTACCAGATACTCATAATGGAAATCATAAATGGCTCAAAATTGTAATAATGGACCATGTAAAAGTTGATGATTTAATGGCTTTTATAAACGATATTAAAAACTTAAAATAGCTAATTAATCAGTTTATAAGGCTACTAAATATGACGAATAATTTTAATGAAATCGTTTTCGTAAATTTATATATATAACATAAATAGAATACCTAAATTTGTAGTAAATTATTTTGGCTAAAAAAAAACACATTCTTACAACCGAAAATGATCACAATTATATTTTAATTGCGATAAAAACATCATTAGAAGATTTTAGATTAGTTTATTTTTTAAATAAAACCTTTGATATAACAATTAACAAATATAACTTTAGCTTAGATTTTTCTAAAAAAGAAGGTGCTTTTTCTGTTTTTGGTTATGAAGACCTAAATACAAATGAATATTGGTCATTAATAGCAAATAAACAAATAGTAGATAAAGAAGAACAACAAGACAACTACAATCTATTTAACGAAATTTCAAATACATTTATATTAATTCCAGAAGAAAAAAAAGTAGATTATTTCTTAAAAATAGAATCTAACAATGTACCAGTAACAACAATTATAAAGAAGATTAATACTATCCATAAAGTAATTACTTCTTATGAAATAAATCTAAAAAATCTAAAGTCAAAAGACTTATTAATATTTTAAATATGAAGAAAACAAAAATAGTAGCTACACTTGGTCCTGCCAGTAATAACATTGAAATGTTAGAAAAATTAAGTATTGCAGGCGTAAATGTTTTTAGAATTAATTTTTCTCATGCAGATTATGACAGCGCAAAGGAAACCATTGCTAATATAAGAGCTTTAAATGTTAAATTAGGGCATAATGTTGCTATTTTAGCCGATTTACAAGGACCAAAATTACGTGTTGGTAAAATGGGTGAAAATGGTGCGGAATTAACAGAAGGAGATCCCTTTATTTTTACAACACAAAAATGTATAGGTACAAAAGAAAAAGCCTATATGACTTATAAAAGGTTTCCTAAAGACGTACAAGTTGGAGAAACTATCTTAGTAGATGACGGCAGATTAACATTTGAGGTAATTGGTACAAACGGAAAAGATGAAGTACATACAAAAGTACTAGTTGGAGGATTACTTAGCTCTAAAAAAGGAGTTAATTTACCTAACACAAATATTTCACAACCCGCATTAACTAAAAAAGATATTAAAGATGCTGTTTTTGCTATTTCACAAGAAGTAGATTGGATTGCGCTTTCTTTTGTAAGAACGAGTGATGATGTTTTAAAATTAAAGAAATTAATTGATAAACATTCCGATGTTAAAATTCCCATTATTGCTAAAATTGAAAAACCTGAAGCAATTGTTAATATTGATGATATTGTTCATGTTGCCGATGGATTAATGGTCGCTCGTGGTGATTTAGGTGTAGAATTACCAATGGAAAAAGTGCCTTTATTACAAAAAATGTTGGTTGACAAAGCAAAATCTTCTAGAATACCAGTTATTATCGCAACACAAATGATGGAGTCTATGATAGAAAGTCCTATTCCAACAAGAGCAGAAGTAAACGATGTTGCAAATTCAATTATTGATGGTTGTGATGCTGTAATGCTATCTGGTGAAACTGCCATGGGAAAATATCCTGAAAAAGTAATTCAACAAATTTACAGAATAATTGAAAGTGTTGAGGATTCTCCAAGAATTCATGTTACACAAAAACCACCATACATTCGTACAGACAGATACGTCACAAAGTTCATTTGTTACAATGCTGCCTTAATGGCAAATGATGTTGAAGCAACAGCAATTCAAACATTAACAAATAGTGGTTATACCGCTTTTCAAATTTCTGCTTGGAGACCACATGCAAATATATTAGCGTACACATCAAATAAAAGAATTTTATCTCGCTTAAACTTACTTTGGGGAGTTACAGCCTTTTATTACGACAAAGACAAATCAACCGATGAAACTGTAACAGACTTACATAATATTGCCTTAGAAAAAGGATGTATTAGTAAAGGCGATATGGTAATTACCTTGTCTTCAATGCCAGTTCGTGAAAAAGGTAAAGTAAACACTTTACGTCTTTCCGAAATTTAGGCGCAAATTAAAAAATTATTTGTTTTTTGATAATAGTAGCATCATTTATTACAAATGGTGTTGGAAAAGTAGCGATTGGTCTTGGAACAATACGTATCTGTTTATTTGTAAAAATATCATACGCAATATCATACATAATAATTTCAGGCTTTTCATTTTTAGGAATTGTAAATGCTAGGTTTATAGCTTCATTTTCTTCCGTAAAATAATAGCTTAAAATATTTTTGGTATGTTCCGTATCAAATGCATACATCGCATTGCCTTTTATAGATTCTCCATTTACCATAAATGTTTTAAAATGTATCTTGTTTTTTGCAATTAATTCTATTTTATTGGTTTTTCTTTGCGGAATTATTTGAAATTCAATAAAACGAGTATTTGAAATAATAGTATCTTTAATTACATTTATATTTGGAGCTGCTAAAGGAACAAATTCAGTTTCATTATATAAACTATATTTAGTGCCATATTTACTATTTCCTGCGGTTGTTTCAATAGTTCCTTTTTTAGGGTTGTCACCTAAATAGAGATTAGTATAGGCAGTTGATTTTTTATCAAAACTTGCAAAATATGCTTTTTTACTATCCATATCTAACACATAATTAAGACTATTTGGTTGCGGTCTAATTTCATTATAATTAGCGGTTAATGAAGCAGTAATCAGAGCAATAAATCCAACGCCTAAAAATAGATAAGATAATTTTTGTGTATTCTTCCATTTTTCAAATACTGGTAATAGCAATCCGAAAATTAAAACAACGAAGAATGCACTTATACCAAGCATTTTTAAACCTAGACCAACAGGAAACATTTTAACTAAAGGAGCAAAAACAATTAAGGTTGGTATAGCTAATAATGTACTTGCAATAATTTTAAATTGTTTATTTTTTCTAGAATACAATAACATTACTAAAGTTGTTAATGCTGCATAAACTGGTAAAATAAAAAAAGCAGCACCTTTTAAGTAAATAACTATTAATAAATTAACAACTAACCAAATAAATATTGGAGCAACTAGTAAATTAGTCGCTGAATATTTTATAAAATATCGCTTGTAAAAATAGAACGCTATCGCTAATGTAATACTAACAAATGCTACAATATACAAATGACCATTATAAGTGAATCCATGTAATATTTCATTATATTGTGGATGAATAATCTTAATGAGTTTCCATCCAAAAACAGTAATTAAAACGCTGCTAATTACCGAGCTTAAAAAGGGAATAAAACCTACTAACATTGCTGGCATTGTTAGTTTTTGTTGTTGTATTCCGTAATAAATAATTCCTAAAAAAGATAAGACACCTAAAATAAACATCATAATAATCCATGAAAAAGGATAATTTATTAATCCTAATTTCGGAAAATTAAAATAAACATTATCATTTTGAGAGTTAAGATTTTCAAGATTAGTATTAGAAAAATAATTGAGCATTGTCATTAAATAATCACCTTGTTGCTCTAACGTATTTAAGTCTAAATTATCATAGGTGTCTTGTGTAGTATGATAATCAAAATGATCATCAATAAAGGCAAAATTAAATCCGTTAAGGTTTCCATCTTCTCTAAAAACAGTTAAATCGGTATCGTTTGGTAACATTTTATAAATGCTATACATTAATGAATTAGCTACAGGATAGTTGCTTTTAGCCTTATTAAAAGCCTTGATTAGCTCTTTATTTCCGCCATTAGTTTCAAGTAGCATATAACTTGGACCGCCACTTCCACGAGCTTCCATATTAACAACTAAGCCAATCTTTTTTGCCCAATGATGGTGTTTTACAAAAGCTACTGCTCCAAGCAGTCCTATTTCTTCAGCATCGGTAAAAAGGATAATAATATCATTCTTTGGTTTTTTTTCCGTTTCTAAAAACGCACGAATTCCTTCTAAAATTGCAACAACACCACTTCCAGCATCACTTGCTCCATAAGAAGAATGCACAGCGCTATCATAATGAGTAAGTAATACTAACGATTTACTGTTTTGATCTGTTCCTTCAATTTTAGCTATGATATTTTTGGTTTTCACAGCACCACGCCATTTTTTATTGAGTGCAAATTGATTTTGAATTTCAACTTTTAACCCTAAATTTTCTAGCTCTTTTACTAAGTAATTTCTAACTTTTGTATGTTCTTCCGTACCTACATAATGTGGCTTTTTAGTGATTTCTTTTAAATGAATTAAAGCTCTTTCGGTTGAAAATTCAGTTTTCGGAGTACTTAAATCACTAATTTTTGATGGTAATAAAGAAGTGAAACTATAATAAACAGTAAAAATTATTAATAAAAACGAAATGGTTATTGCATGGTTGAGTTTCATAAAAGGTTTGATTTAGGTTGAAAAGGTACAATAAATAATTTTATCCTAAGTCGCTTTCCCAAAGGCTAATTTTCACTCACAATTACTGAGGTAGAACCAAAATAATTTATTTCTTTAAAACACTTTCCTGTATTTTAATAGAAGCTTGATGTATAGCTTTATAAATTTTTTCCATAAATATATTGCTTAGACCTAACAATTCACCTTCTTTAATAGATTTTTCTAAAATTTCATTCCAGCGACTTGGTTGTAAAACCGAAACATTCTTTTCTTTTTTTGTTTGACCTATTTTTTTAGAAATATTCATTCTATCGGCAAATAAGCGTATTAATTGGTTATCAATTAAGTTGATTTGTTTCCGTAGTCTCTCTAATTCTGCTAAAGCACCTTCTTCTTCAAATTTTCTTTTCCTAACGGTTAATTCCTTTATAATTTCATTCAATCTACTTGGTGTAATTTGTTGTTTAGCATCGCTCCAGGCTTTATCAGGATTGGTGTGTGTTTCAATCATTAAACCGTCAAATTGTAAATCTAATGCCATTTGAGAAACATCATAAATACCTTCTCTGTTTCCACAAATATGCGAAGGATCATTAATTAATGGTATTTCTGGCATTCTATTTTTAAAGTCAATGGCAATTTGCCAATTGGGATTGTTTCTATATTTTGTTTTTTGATATGTTGAAAATCCACGATGGATAGCGCCAATATTTTTAATATTTGCAGTTTGGAATCTTTCAATTGCACCAATCCATAATTCTAAATCGGGATTTATTGGGTTTTTTACCATTACTATTTTATCGGTTCCTTTTAGTGCATCGGCAATTTCTTGTACTGCAAATGGATTTACCGTTGTTCTTGCACCAATCCATAAAATATCAATACCGTGTTCTAAGGCTAATTTAACATGTGCTGCATTAGCAACTTCAATTGCAATTAACAAACCTGTTTCTTTTTTAACACGTTGTAACCATGGTAAAGCCAGTGCACCAATACCTTCAAAATTACCAGGTCTGGTTCTTGGTTTCCAAACACCAGCTCTAAAAATTGTAGTATCCGTTTTTACCAATTCGTGTGCTATTTTTAGCACTTGTTCTTCGGTTTCGGCACTACAAGGTCCTGCAATTAATAATGGATGATTTAACGCCATTTTTTTTAACCAATTGTTTTTCATATTAATTATTATTTAAGTATTTTTTTTATGTGATTTGTTTCTTGTATTGTATTGAAAATCTGTTGCTCTTCATTGTTTTCTAACATTTCTTTAAAGGATTGTAAATTACTAATATATTCGTCTAATGCTCTAACTATGTTTTTTTTATTTTGCATAAAAATGGGTGTCCACGTAACTGGAGATGATTTTGCTAAACGAACAGTCGATTCAAAACCACTACCAGCCATATTTAATATGGTGTCTTCTTCTTTTTCAATTTCAAGTACTGTTTTACCTAACATAAAAGAACTTATATGCGATAAGTGCGACACGTAAGCAATATGTTTATCATGTTGTGTAGCCGAATCCATATACACTAAACGCATATTTAAAGGTCTTAAAAGTGTTTTTAATTTTTCAATTTGAGCTTTAGCTGATGAATTTTGTTCACAAATAATATTCACTTTATTATAAAATAAATTTTTAATCGCTGCGGTTGGACCAGAAAACTCCGTTCCTGCAATAGGATGTGTTGCTATAAAATTTTGTCTTTTAGCATGATTTTTTATCTCTTTACAAACAGCTTCTTTTGTAGATCCTACATCAAAGACTAAAGCATTATCATTTATTAAATCTAACACTTTACTTGTTAAATTAGGTGCTATATTGACAGGAACTGCTATAATAACAACATCGATATTAACTATATCACTAAGTGTAATTATTTTTTCAACTAAACCTAAATTTAAAGCTTGTTTTTGATGGTCAATATTAGTATCAATACCATAAACAGTATGATTGTTCTTAAACTCTAAAGCCAAAGAACCTCCTATTAATCCTAAACCTATAATTGCTATTTTCATAACTCTGTTGTCTGTT
>CAYOFS010000061.1:9093-12202 GCA_964403095.1 uncultured Flavobacteriaceae bacterium
CTGTTGTCTGTTCTCCAAATCTTCACTACTCAATTCTACGTAGTACCTCATTTAATTTCTCCTCACTTACACATAGTGAAACTCTTATATACTCATTATTATTTGTTCCAAAAATTGTTCCTGGAGTTATAAAAATATTTTTATTGTATAATAATTCATCCGTAAATATTTCTGAATTTATTTTATTAGGTGTTTTTGCCCATACAAATAAACCAACAGTATTTGTATCATATTTACAATTTAATTTATCTAATATTTTCCACACTATTTTTCTTCTTTTATTATAAATGCTATTAATATAATCAAACCAGTTATTATCTAATTGTAAAGCGGTAATTGCTCCTTTTTGTATGCCATAAAACATACCGCTATCCATATTACTTTTTACTTTTAATACAGCACTTAAATAAGCTGATTTACCTAAAACCATACCAACTCGCCAACCAGCAATATTAAAAGTTTTACTTAAAGAGTTTAATTCAATTGCAACATCTTTTGCGCCTTTAACAGATAAAATACTTAACGGATTATCGTTTAAAATAAAACTATACGGATTGTCATTTACCAACAATATTTGATGTTTTCTTGCAAAGGAAATAAGTTTTTCAAATAACGATTTTGTTGCTTTTGCTCCTGTTGGCATATTAGGATAATTAATCCACATAAGTTTAACCTTTGTTAAATCTATTTTTTCTAAAGCTTTAAAATCAGGTTGCCAGTTATTATCACTACATAAATCATAAAAAACAGGTGTTGCATCAAGTAATTTAGTAACCGATGTATAGGTGACATAGCCTGGATTAGGAATTAAAACCTGATCGCCTGTATTTAAAAAAGCCATACTTATATGCATAATTCCCTCTTTTGAACCCATTAAAGGTAATACTTCATTTAAAGGATCTATTATTACTTGGTAATTACTTTGATAAAAATCTGCTACAGCTTTTCTAAATTCGGGCAAACCTTGATAACTTTGATATGAATGTTTATCTTCTTCTGCTATAGCTTTAGAAATAGCCTCAATCACTTGTTTTGGAGGCGCTAAATCTGGTGAACCAATACCTAAATTTATAATTGGTTTTCCTTGTTTTTTTAATGAGGCAATCTCTTTTAACTTGGTTGAAAAATAGTATTCTGTTATTTTACTTAATCTATTTGATGGTGACCAATCTAAGTTTTCGCCAAAAGCAACCGATTTTAAATCTGCTTGTTTCAACATATTTTCTTCATTACATTTAGAGGAATGAGGAGATTGAAGATTAGCTTTTATATATTTCCCTAATATTTTTACTTCGGAAACTAGCTGTTTTATCTCTTTTAGTGCATTATTGAATTGGTTTTCATTATCAAAAATTACATCGGCAAAAAAGGCATACTGCCAAGGGTCATTTTCTATTGGCAAGGATTGTATTTTACTTAAATTAAGTTTATTATGTGTAAATATTTGTAACACTTCAACTAAACTACCTTGTTGGTGTTTAGTAATAAATTTTAAAGACACTTTATTAAATTTTGTTGCCTTTTTTTCTTCCTTGGTTAAAATGAAAAAGCGTGTATAGTTTTCTGGATTTGTTTGAATGTTTTTTGCAATAATATTTAAGTTATAAATAGTTGCAGCTTTAACACTTGCAATAGCTGCAATTCCTTTCAAGTTTTTTGTCTGAATTAAACGAGCAACCTCAGCAGTATCATTAGCTTCAATTAATTTAATGTTCGGGTATTTTCTTAAAAAAACTCTACATTGATTAATTGCCATTGGATGCGACCAAACCTCCTTAATATCCTCAATTTTCTGACCATCTAAAGCCGTTAATTGATGTTGTATAGGTAAATACTCTTCGCCTATTATAGTTAAATCATACTGATCTATGAGTTTATAATTCGCCAAAATAGCTCCTGCAATAGAGTTCTCAATAGCCATAACTAAAAAATCAACTTGATTATTTAATAATAATTTAGGCATTTCATCAAAAGTTAAACATTTGTTTAATTCAATATTATTTCCAAAATATTGATTGGCTACAATATGATGAAACGACCCTTTAACACCTTGAATGGCTATTTTTTTATTCATTATTATTTCTTTAAACTAAAAAAAGCTTCGTTTTCACGAGGCTTCTATATAATTAATTTATTATTTTAACATATATTATCTCTTCGCTTTTATCATATAATAAAAGAAATAAAAATAACTAAAATAAGTGTTTTGTATATTCATTGGTTTGTTACTTGAAGTCAAATTTACACTTTTTTTTTAACTAACCAATTTTTTTTGTATTTTTGATTTATATTTATTAATCTTATAAAACAATATAATTATGAAGAAGTTTTTTTTAACAGTACCTTTTTTTTTAATCGCATTTTTATTTAGTAACACCCTAAATGCACAGACATTTGAAAAAGGAGATTTTAATATTGGTGCAGGTATTGGTTTAGGAAGTACATTAGGCGGAGGAACACCTATTGCTATCCATGCAGAATATGGAATAACAGAAGATATCAGTCTTGGAGGTTATGGCTCATTTGCCAGTTATAGTTCTAGATATGCAGGATTTAATTATAAATGGACATACACTGTTATAGGTGCTAGAGCATCATATCATTTTAATACACTTTTAGATTTACCCGAAAAATTTGATGTTTATGGTGGCTTAGGTTTATATAATTATGGTGTGAAAATGACTACTAGCTCTGGATCAGATTATGGTGGACCACGTTCTGATGGTATTCATTTTGGAGCACATGTTGGAGGTAGGTATTATTTTACCGATAATTTAGCGGCATTTGTAGATTTAGGAAATGGAATTGCATATTTTCAAACAGGAATTTCATACAAATTATAGTTAGCACTATAATTATTTTATAAAAGAGGGAGATTTATATAAATCTCCCTCTTTTATTTTTTAAATATTCGTCATATTAAACCGAAGTATACGTGATTTTTAATTCTGAATGTTTTATCCCATATTATTCATGGTTTTTCGTAATGAAAAATTAAAATACAGATAAACCTTAAATATGAGGAGCACAGAGATTTTTTACTAAAAGAAACCTAACGAAGTGATTCACTAAAACAAATATAAAATGAATGAGTAATACCAGTTTAATT
>CAYOFS010000062.1:0-11653 GCA_964403095.1 uncultured Flavobacteriaceae bacterium
TCTTTAATTCAAAAAGAGAAAAAGAAGATTTTATGAAAAAATATTTAATCGTAGGCTTAGGGAATATAGGTGAAAAATATCGAGATACAAGGCATAATATAGGCTTCAAAATACTTGATTATTTTTCAAAAGAAGAATCTATTTCATTCGAAACAATGAAATTAGGTGATATTACAAGCTATAAACTCAAAGGAAAAACCTTTATATTACTCAAGCCAAACACTTACATGAATTTAAGTGGAAAAGCCGTTAAATACTGGATGGATAAAGAGAAAATTCCTTTAGAAAATGTACTTGTTATCTGTGATGATTTAAACATCCCTTATGGTTCGTTACGCTTAAAACCTAAAGGAAGTGCTGGCGGTCATAATGGATTAAAAGATATTAATGATAAACTAAATACGCAACAATATGCACGTTTACGCTTTGGTGTTGGAAACGCTTTTTCTAAAGGTAGACAGGTTGATTATGTATTAGGTAAATGGAGTACAGAAGAGCTATCTAAAATGCTAGAAAAATTAGATAAAATAAATACTATTATTAAATCTTTTGGATTAGTAGGCGTGGTAAAAACAATGAATAATTCTAATAATAAAAAAGATTAATTCAAGATACATGAAATTTTTATTAAAAATATTGTTTGCTATAATCTTAATTTTAATTATTGTAGGTTTTATAATGGAAAATTACACCGCAATAGATGGTAAAATATATATTGGCTCTGGTGTAACGCTTTTTGCTTTTGTTTTTATGCCTTTTTTTATTTATTATCGCTATAAAAACAGAATTGAAGATTATGTTGATAAACGAATGGAACAACCTGAGATAAGAGATAAGAGATAATTTATTGAAAATAGCTCTAATACCAATTCTATTTCAAATTTCGTTTTTCCATAAAAAATTTGGTTATTATTTTACTACATTTTTCTCCTAAAATACCCGATATTATTTTTGTTTTAGGATGTATTGTTGTTTTAAGTTTTCGAAAACCTCTTTGCTCATCGCTAGCCCCAAAAACAATCCTTCCAATTTGCGTCCAATAACTAGCTCCAGCACACATTTGACAAGGTTCAAGAGTTACATAAAGCGTACAATCTTTTAAATATTTTCCACCTAAATAATCTGCTGCCGAAGTGAAAGCTTGCATTTCTGCATGTGCCGTAACATCATTAAGTCTTTCGGTTAAATTGTGCGTTCTTGCAATGATTTGCCCTTTATGAACTATAACTGCTCCAATAGGAACCTCATCTTTATCAAAAGCAGTTTCGGCTTCTTCATAGGCTTTTTGCATAAAATAAATATCATCTTTTGGCTGTATCATAATATAGTTGATTTTTTTACAAATATTAAAACTCTAAATAATCTATTGATGTATTATGCTCATTTATAAATGGCATAATTTTCTTCTTATCTAAATTACTAAATAATTTATGTTTCCCTAATTGCTTAGATTTATTTAAAAGTTGGTTTTGTTTTAAAATATCTTTGGTTTGTTTTGCCACTGCTTCGCCAGAATCAATGATTTTTACTTTATCGCCTACTATTTTTTTTATTTGAGGAATTAAAAACGGATAATGACTACATCCTAAAACTAAATAATCGATGTTTTTTTCGAGTAAATTAGTAATATACTCATTTAACAAAATAGTCATTTCTTTAGAGTTTATTTTTCCTGATTCCATTAATGGAACTAAACCTTCGCCTATTTGTTCAATAATCTTAACATCATCAGGAAGTTTATCTAAAGTTACGGAAAAAAGCTTACTATTTAAAGTGCCTTTTGTTGCAAGAATGCCAATGTTTTTTGTTTTGGTTTTTAGGGCTGCTGGTTTTATAGCTGGCTCAATCCCAATAAATGGCACATCATAATTAGCACGTAAATAAGCAATAGCATTTGTTGTCGCTGTATTACAAGCAACTACAATAATCTTACAACCTCTACCTATTAAATACTCCGTATTTTTTATACTGAGTGCAATAATATTTTCTTTTGATTTTTGACCATAAGGAGCATTTTTACTATCTGCAAGATAAATAGTATCCTCATTTGGCAAAAGAGAAACAATCTCTTTCCAAATGGAAATTCCTCCAATTCCAGAATCGAAAACACCGATAGAATTTGTACTCATGTTGCAAAAATACGTAATATTTATTCAAAAATCAATTCATAAAAGTATCTTTATTATTGTTTTTTGATTATTTATTATTGTTTATCAATAATTTTATTATCTTTGTAAAGAATTTAAAAATCACACCATGAAAGAAACACGTTCATTAAAAATTTTTATTGACCTACTTAATTTTATTTATTATACTGGGTTTGTTGGAGTTTTACTTATCCCTTTTATTCTATACATATATCTATATCAAGAAGAGTTAAATATTAAAAGTGTTAATATGGATTTGGCTCACTGGACTGTACTTTTAATTGGAATAATAACATATATAATATTTTATAGAGGTTTATTTTATCTTAAAAAAGTAGCATCATTACTTTTATTAAACAACTTTTTCTCCTCTAAAATTATCATAAACCTCAATAAATCTGGTAGAAATTTTATATATACTGGCACGTTATATCTCGCTACGATAGTAATTATATGGATAGGAAATATATCAAAAGGCACTATTAGCTTGACTTATAATATTTTGATTCTTATTCCTTTTTTATTAATAATTTTCGGTTTATTTTTCATTATACAAAGTAATGCCTTAGCACTTGCAAGGAAAATGAAAGATGAAAACGATTTAACTATATAGGCTATGGGGATTATTATTAACTTAGATGTGATTCTTGCTAAACGAAAAATGAAAAGTAAAGATCTTGCAAAAATAATAGGTATCACTACTGCAAATTTATCTATTTTAAAGTCCGGTAAAGCAAGAGCAATTCGTTTTTCTACTTTAGAATCTATTTGTGAAGCATTAGATTGTCAACCTGGAGATATTTTAGAATTTCGTGAAGATTCGAGTAAATAAAATAACAATTCAACAAAATAATGTAATTTCACCACGTGAAAAATAACCTCTTAAAACATATAAATAACCCGCAAGATTTAAGAAAAATACAGCAAGATGAGTTAGCTCAACTTGCTAAAGAATTACGTGATTTTATTATCGAAATTGTAGCAACAAAAGAAGGTCATTTAGGCGCAAGTCTTGGCGTAGTTG
This sequence comes from uncultured Flavobacteriaceae bacterium, assembly GCA_964403095.1. Taxonomy (GTDB): domain Bacteria; phylum Bacteroidota; class Bacteroidia; order Flavobacteriales; family Flavobacteriaceae; genus S010-17. The sequence continues at coordinate 3,172 of CAYOFS010000062.1, forward strand.
AACTTACAATTACACTACATTATGTTTTTGACACACCAAATGATTTATTGGTTTGGGATGTTGGTCATCAAGCTTATGGTCATAAAATTTTAACTGGCAGAAAAGAAATTTTTAATACTAACCGACAGTTAAATGGAATTTCAGGCTTTCCAAAACGAGAAGAAAGTATTTACGATGCATTTGGCACAGGTCATTCTTCTACTTCGATTTCAGCTGTTTTAGGTATGGCTATTGCCTCTAAGTTAAAAGGAGAATTAAACAAACAACATATTGCAGTAATTGGCGATTCGAGTATTGCAAGTGGAATGGCATTTGAAGCTCTAAATCAAGCAGGAACATTAGATGTGAATATGCTAATTATTCTCAATGATAATTCCATGGGAATTGACCCCAATGTTGGTGCTTTAAATGAGCATTTTAAAAAACTAAGTAGTCAAAAAAATATTTCAATTTTCGAATTGTTAGGCTTGAATTATTCAGGCGTTATTGACGGTCATAATATCAACACTTTAATTAGCGAACTTAATAGGTTAAAAACCATTAAAGGAGTAAAAGTACTTCATGTAAAAACTACAAAAGGTAAAGGTTTAGCTTTAGCTGAAGAAAATCAAGTTACCTATCATGCACCAGGTAAATTTAATAAAATTTCAGGTGAATTAGTGAAAAAGGAAACTAATCAAAACATAAAGTATCAGGATGTTTTTGGTTACACTTTATTAGAATTAGCCAAACACAACAAAAATATTGTAGGTATTACACCAGCAATGCCAACAGGAAGTTCGTTAAAATATATGATGGAAGAGATTCCTGAAAGAAGCTTTGATGTTGGAATCTCCGAACAACACGCTGTAACTTTAGCCGCAGGTATGGCAACGCAAGGATTAGTTCCTGTTTGCACAATCTATTCTACCTTTTTACAACGTGCTTACGATCAAATAATACACGATGTTGCTTTACAAAAATTACCAGTAGTATTCTGTATTGATAGAGCAGGAATTGTTGGTGAAGATGGCGCAACTCATCATGGCGTTTTTGATATTGCCTTTTTACGACTAATTCCTAATTTGATAATTGCAGCACCTTTAAATGCTATTGAATTTCAAAATTTGCTTTTTACAGCTCAATTAGGTTTGGATTTACCTATAGCAATTCGTTACCCTAGAGGTTTTTCACAAAAAACAAGTGTGCAATACAGTGTTGATAATTTTACAAAAATTGAAATTGGAAAAGGAGAACAATTATCTTTTGGTAATAAAATTGCAGTTTTGAGTATTGGAACTATTGGTAATTCAATTATTGAAATATGTAAAGACAAAAATTACAGTTCTAAAACTGCTCATTTTAATATGTTGTTTATAAAACCATTAAATGAGAAGATGTTACATGAAATTTGTTCAAAATTTTCCAAAATAATCACTATTGAAGATGGTGTTATTATTGGTGGCTTTGGTTCTTCAGTTATAGAGTTTATTCAAGAGAATAATTATAAAAACATTCAGGTTAAGCGTTTGGGCGTGTCTGATAATTTTATTGAACATGGCACTATTACTGAATTACATAAACAAATAGGTTTAGATGTTAATTCTATAAAGAAAATAATTAATGAAATGATTTAACACCGCTACATTAATCTTTTTTAATTATTAATTTACTTCCAATAACAATATTATTTGTAGTTAAATTATTCCATAACTTTAATTGTTCAATTGATACATTATATTTTTTACCAATAGAAAATAGTGTGTCATTAAATTTAACGACATGTGTTTGTGAATTAACAAATTCATCTATAGAATTGTCATCTACAATAATTTCCACTCTACGGTTAAGACCTCTACCTTCTGCAGATATATTAGTATATCTTGGTCTTGAAAAACCATAACCTATAGATTTCAACCTATTTGGCTCAACACCTAAACGTATCAAATATGTTTTAACAGAGTTTACACGATTTTGAGATAATTCAATATTATACTCTCGTTTTCCTCCACTATCGGTATGTCCTTCAATAATAAAATTTAAACCCAGGTTGTTATCCATGATTTCAAAAACTTTTTCTAATTGTCTTTTAGAAGAATCTCTTAAAAAATATTTTCCAGATTCAAAATAGATATTATCTGCCAAGGTAGATAGCTCAATAGTGTCATCTTTAGAAAGTGCTGTAGGACAGCCATTATTCTCTTTATTTCCTGCTAAATTTGGACATAAATCATGTATATCATAAACACCATCTTTGTCAGTGTCTTTAGGGCAACCTTCTAATTCTTTTGTTCCTTTTAATAAAATACATTTATCAAATAAGTCAATAATATTATCACCATCAGTATCTAATGCAACACCGTTAACATCTACTTCTGCTCCTTTTGGTGTTTCTAGTTCTTTATCTAGATAATCTGGTATTAAATCACCATCAGTATCTATAGTTTTGTCAACTGGGCAACCTTTATTATCTTTAATTCCTGCAACTAACGGGCAGTTATCATAAAAATCTATCACTCCATCTTTATCCGAATCAACCGCAACGCCATTTGCATAAACTTTAGAGCCTTTTGGAGTATCATTTTCCACATCAAAGCGATCTACAACACCATCTTTATCTTGATCTGTATCTTCTGTTTTTTCTTCAATAGGAGAAGGAACATCACTCCAAATTACATGCTGACTATCTTTTTCATACAATTTAATAACCAAGCCTAATTGCGTAGTGAAAAAAGCCTCAACTACTTGTTTTTTAGTTATTGCGGCATCTAAATTGTCTTTTGAATTAAAACTGAAATTTTGACGTAATTCGAGATCTAATCGTTTATTTAAGAAGTATTTAATACCTAAACCTGTATTGAAATATATAGCATTTTTCCCTAATTTATTGTCTGGCGTATAAGAAAATCCTACACCATTCAAATCAGAATAACTAAATAACTCTGAGCTATACGTATGATAACCTAAACCAAAATAAGATGTGAAATTAAACTTTCTTTTAGTCTGATATGGATTTTTTCCAAATCCACTTAAATTAACAATTAAATTTAATTCTGCTCCAAAGGAATCTCCTTCAAAATACAAATTTCCATTATTATAATTTACAAATTCAATAGGATAACCAGAAGACAACTCTTGTGAAAAACCTTTTAAAGATAATGATTGCCCTTTTAATTCAACACCTAAAACTGGACTAAACATTTTACCAACAGATACATAAAAACCTGTATTTAAAGCGTCTTTATCTAAATTATTAACCGAACTTAAATCACCATGCATTAAGGCATTGGTTAATCCTACTCCAACATTCCAATTATCAAGACCTTTATTGTCTTGAGCAAATGAGTACAAACTAATAAATAATAAAGCTGATATTACAATTTTCATAACGAGGGTTCTTAACAACTACAAAAATACAGCTTTTTTAATGATTTTTAATCGTATTTAAGATACTAAGATAATCTTCTTTATTTTTTACAAAATCCATATCAGATACATCTATAACTAGTGTGTTTAATTTTTGCTGTGATTTTATAAAATTAAAATAACCTTTATGTATTTTTTCTAAATAATTGTGTGAAATATTTTTTTCGTAAGCTCTTCCTCTTTTATTAATATTTTCTAATAGCCTTTCTGTATTTTGATAAAGGTAAATATATAAATCTGGCTTAGCTATCTCTTTATACATAACATCAAACATACGTCTGTATAAATTAAATTCATCTTGATGTAAGGTGATTTGTGAAAATATCAATGATTTAAAGATATAATAATCGGATATTATTAAGCTTTTAAACAAGTCAAATTGTGCTAAATCATCGGATAATTGTTGGTAACGATCTGCTAAAAAACTCATTTCTAAAGGGAAAGCATATCGCTCTTTATCTTCATAAAACTTTGGTAAAAAAGGATTATCAGCAAAACGCTCTAAAACCATTTTTGCATTAAACTCTTCACCAATCATGTTTGATAAGGTTGTTTTACCAGCGCCAATATTACCTTCAATTGCTATGAAACTATACTTCTCGTCTAAAGATAATGGTCTAACTAAGTTTAAATTTGTTTTTACAACTTCAGTTAAATCAGTACAGCTATTTAAACAGTCTTGAATGTTTTTTTTTACTACTGGATGAATAAAATTTGGCGCAATTTCGGTTAAAGGAATTAATACAAATCTTCTGTCTAACATTTTAGAATGTGGCACAATCAATTCTTGCGAAACAATTATATCATCATTAATTAAAAGCACATCAATATCAATCATCCTTGCTTGATAATTAGTAGCGTTACTTCTTACTCTACCTAAATTATTTTCAATTATTTGAATTTCTTTCCAAAGTGAATTATAATTAAGTTTTGTTGTGATTTCAACACAGATATTTAAAAAATCATCACTTTTAAAACCCCAAGATTTAGTTTTATAAACAGTAGAAACCCTTACCACTTTACCAATAACATTAGCAATACTGTTTATAGCTTTTTGTAGATTTTCAAGGCTATTTCCCTGGTTGCTACCTAGTGATAAAAATGTGGATTTAGTTAGATTCATAAATTGGACACAAAGAAACTAAAAACAAGATTGAAATTACTATCTTTGCTTTTCTTTTTATAAACATTTTATCTAAAAACTATAACAATTCAACTATTACAACGTCAAATAAAAAAATATAAAACAATAAACTATGAAATTTTTAAGAAACTTAGCAGCAACAATATTAGGTGTATTTATAGCAGTATTTTTAGTATTCTTTTTCTTTATGATTATAGCATCAATGTCTAAAGGAAACAAAGTTACTATTAAAAGTAATTCTGTTTTAGAATTGAATTTAGAAAATAAAATATCCGATGACTATAATGTTACCAATCCTTTTGAGGAATTATTAGGCAAGGAAAATAAAATATTAAGTCTTCATCAAATTATTGCTGCTATTGAAAATGCTAAAACGGATAGTAAAATTAAAGGTATTAGTATAAAAACTTTAGGTGTAAATGCTGGAATGGCACAAACACAAGCTATAAGAGATGCTTTAGTTGATTTTAAAGATTCGGGTAAATTTATCACTGCTTACGGAGATTATTACACGCAAAAAACATATTATTTAAGTTCTGTTGCCGATTCTTTATACCTAAATCCTGTTGGCGCAGTAGATTTAAAAGGTCTAGGAAGTGAGTTATTATTTTTTAAAGATTTTCAAGAAAAATATGGTGTAAAGTTTGAGGTTATTCGTCATGGAAAATACAAATCTGCCGTAGAACCTTTTATTGCAAGTGAAATTAGCGATGCAAATCGTGAGCAAATAACAGCTTTATTACAATCAATTTGGACAAAATTTAAAGGTGATATTGCTACAGGTAGAAATTTAAGTGTTGAAAACATAGATAAGATTGCTGATGAATTATTAGGTAGAAGTGCAAAACTTGCCTTAACAAATAAATTAGTAGATAACACTATTTATTTAGACGAATACGAAGCTTTATTAAAAAATAATTTAGGTGTCAAAAAAGATAAAAAAATAAATATTATTAGCTTAGTAGATTATATAGGTAACGGAAAAGGTAAAATAAAATCTAGTGCAAAAGATAAAATTGCGGTTGTTTACGCACAAGGAGAAATTAAATATGGAGAAGGTGATGAAACCTATATTGGTCAAGAATCAATTATTAAAGCACTTAGAAAGGCAGTAAAAAACAAAGATGTAAAGGCTATTGTTTTACGTGTAAACTCTCCTGGCGGAAGCAGTTTGGCTTCTGAATTAATTTGGCGTGAATTAGAATTGACTAAAAAAGAAAAGCCCTTAGTTGTTTCTATGGGCAATTTAGCCGCTTCTGGCGGATATTACATTGCTTGTAATGCAAATAAAATTTATGCAGAACCAACTACTATTACAGGTTCTATTGGGGTTTTTGGTATGGTGCCAAACTTTAACAAGCTTGCTGATAGAATTGGTATAAATGCAGAACAAATTCAAACAAATAAAAATTCAATACCATATAGTGCTTTTGAACCTATAGGTAAAGAATTTTATAATACAACCAAAGAAGGTGTTGTAGAGGTTTACGAAATTTTTGTTGGTAGAGTTGCTACAGGACGAAATATGAATGTAGAAAAAGTAAAAGAAATTGCACAAGGTCGTGTTTGGACTGGATCACAAGCCTTGAAAAACGGACTAGTTGATGAACTAGGTAGTTTAAACGATGCTGTAAAACACGCAGCAGAATTAGCTAATATTGACAAATACAAAACAATAAACTATCCTAAATTTGAAAAAGATTTTGGTAAAGCATTTAGCAAAATGCCTTTTATGAAAGTAGATGCTGCTAGTATTATTAAACAAGAAATTGGTGAAGAAAACTACAAAGCCTATAAGCAAATGAAATCTTTTTCCGAACTTAAAGGAATTCAAGCTAGGTTACCTTATGAGATTAATATAAAATAGGTTAAAATAAAACCATTTTATAATAAGGCGTTTTGTGTAGGTCTATTTAAAACCACACAAAACGTCTTTATTATTTTAATATCTTGTTATATTTTTTATTATCCTTTAATAAACCTGTTGCTTTTTTAATTACTTCATCATGAGTAAATTTATGCTGATACATTCCTTTTTTATAATAGAATTGTTTTAAAATTTCATCAGTTAAAAAGGTTAATATTTCTTCTTTATTCACTGCTAATTCGGTTATTTTCTTTTGTTTTATTTCAGATAATAATTGATTATATCCGTTTTGGATATCATCATGATATGCTTCTTTCTCTGCTTTTTCAAAAGCCTTTTCAAAAGCTTGTTCAGCCTTTGTTTTAAAAGTTGTTTTAGTTGTTTTTATAAATTGGATAAAATCGTTAAAATCAGTATCTGATAAAATAAATTTATCCGCACTTGCTATAGTCTTATGTGTATATTGATACTGTGTAGCAAACCTAAAAAACGCATCGGATTTAAACAAAGCTTTTGTTGCAATTGTTTGTGCTGGTTTTTCAATAGTAATATCTGGCTCAACGCCACCGCCATCATAAACTTTTCTACCATTTAAGGTTTTAAACATATTACGGTTTTTAAGATCAAATTTTGGTACAATTCCTGTTTTTAAATCTCTATTTGTATAGTCTAATTCTTGAATACATCGTCCGCTTGGTGTGTAATATTTTGAAATAGTTAGTTTCATTTGTGTTCCATATGGTAATTTTCGGTAACGTTGTACTAATCCTTTACCAAAAGAACGTTCACCAACAACTACTGCTCTATCCAAGTCTTGTAAAGCTCCTGATAAAATTTCACTTGCCGATGCAGAACGACCATTGATTAAAACAATAATTGGTATTTCTAAATCTATTGGATCCGCCTTAGTTTTGTATGTATTACTCCATTTTTTGACTTTCGATTTTGTAGTAACAACGATTTGATCTTTCGGTACAAAATAGTTTACAATTTTAACTACTTCGTTTAATAAACCTCCAGGATTTCCACGAACATCAATGATTAATTTTTTCATTCCTTCGCCTTTCAATTCTTCATAAACCTCTTGAACTCTTTTGGATGCTTTTTTATTAAATTTTATAAAAGCCATATAACCAACCTCATCATCAATCATTTGAGAAAAAGGTATTGGGTCAATTTCAATATTATTTCTGGTAATATTAATATCTAATTTTTCTCCATTTCTATTAACTTTCACCAAAACCTGTGTGTCTGGCAAACCTTTTAAAAGGGAGTTAATAGCTTTTCCTTCAAAATCTTTCACAAAAACATCATCAATTTTAATAATTTGATCACCTGCTTTTAAACCCGCACTTTGAGCTGGCGTGCCTTCATAAACCTCTCTTATAAATAACTCTTTATTTATAAAAGAAGAAGTTGCTCCAATTCCGCCATAAGAACCTCTTCGTTTAATTTTAGCATCTTCTACACCTTGCTCGTCAAAATATCGTGTGTAAGGATCTAAATTTTTCAAGGATTCGTTTATTGCGTTTGATGTTAATTGTGAAGGGTTCACTTCATCAATATAATGCATATTAAGCTCTTTAAAAACAGCTGTATATATTTCAATCTGTTTAGCAATTTCAAAAAAATCTGACTTAAAGGAAACTGTTAATGTTAAAACAGCTATTAATATGCTTATTATTCCTAGGCGTTTAATTTTTTTCATCGTGTTTTTTTTTAAAGTATAATCTACACTATTTGTAATTATCTATGTTGTTTTATGAATGTCAAATATAAGACAAAAATTATTCCAAAATATATATTTTAACAATCCCGTCCTAAATAAATTTCTGGATAAATCAAAAGTGCTGATTTTACTACAATTCACCTCATAAAATCATCAAAAAACACCTTATTGCTGTCCCAAACATTTAACAAATGAAAATTATTATAAAACCTATCAGCAACAATAACACTTAACGGTATTAAAGGGATCTGGTAAGCTCCTTTATTGTCTGCCGTCTTTCCATCTGTAATATTTACATAAACTGGTAAGTTCCCATCAAATAAAGATAAACACAAAT
>CAYOFS010000063.1:0-11588 GCA_964403095.1 uncultured Flavobacteriaceae bacterium
GAACCACTTCGTTAGGTTTCTATTGGTATTTTGACTTTTCATAACGAAACCCTATAATAAATACAGGTTAACATTTATCGGTTACAATTTAAACTTTCTTAGCTCCTTTTACCTTTTGTTTTAATAATGCAATATCAATAACCTCTTCCATTCTAGACACGTAATGAAATTTAAGACCTTTAATGTATTTTTGAGTTATTTCGTCAATATCTTTTTTGTTATCTACGCAAAGAATAATTTCTTTAATATTAGCACGTTTAGCAGCTAGAATTTTCTCTTTCAAACCACCAACTGGCAATACTTTTCCTCGTAAAGTTATTTCACCAGTCATTGCTAAATTAGATTTCACTTTGCGTTGCGTAAAACTAGAAACTAATGATGTTAGCATTGCAATACCAGCACTTGGACCGTCTTTTGGAGTTGCTCCTTCAGGAATATGAATATGTACTTTGTTACTTTCTAAAGTTTTTTCCTTAATACCAAATTCTTTAAAATTTGCTTGAATATATTCCATAGCAATTGTAGCCGACTCTTTCATTACCTTACCCATATTTCCTGTTAAGGTTAAGCCTTTCCCTTTAGATAAAACCGACTCAATAAATAGTATATCGCCTCCAACTCGTGTCCATGCTAAACCCGTAACAACTCCTGCAGTATCGTTATTTTCATATTTATCACGCTCCATACGAGCAATTCCTAAAATGTTTTGTAGGTCTTCAACTTTAATTGTAGCATTATATTCCTCTTCCATCACGATACATTTTGCAGCGTAACGAGAAACTTTTGCTAACATTTTATCTAAACCACGAACACCAGATTCACGAGTGTAACCAATAATTATCTTTTCTAAAACTTTATTTGACAGTTTAATGTCTTTTGTTTTAATACCATGTGCTTTAATTTGCTTTGGCAATAAATGTCGCTTTCCTATTTCTATTTTTTCTTCCACAGTATAACCATGCACATTGATGATTTCCATTCTATCACGCAATGCCCAAGGGATTGTAGACAAACTATTTGCTGTTGCTATAAAAAGAACTTTAGACAAGTCGTAATCAACATCTAAAAAATTATCATGAAACGTACTATTTTGTTCTGGGTCTAAAACTTCTAACATTGCCGATGAAGGATCTCCATTATGCGAATTAGATAACTTATCAATTTCGTCTAACACAATTACAGGGTTAGATGTTTTTGCTTTTTTAATAGATTGAATAATTCTTCCTGGCATTGCGCCAATATATGTTTTTCTATGGCCACGAATTTCTGCTTCATCACGCAAGCCTCCTAAAGATAAACGTACATATTTTCTTCCAACAGCTTCGGCTATAGATTTCCCAAGCGATGTTTTCCCTGTTCCTGGAGGACCATAAAGACAAATAATTGGCGATTTCATATCGTTTTTCAGTTTTAAAACTGCTAAGTATTCTATAATTCGTTGCTTTACTTTTTCTAATCCGAAATGATCTCTATTTAAAATTTTAGAAGCTTTTTTAAGATCAAAAACATCGGTTGTATACTCATTCCATGGCAATTCTAAAAATAAATCCAAATAGTTACGTTGTACCGAATATTCGGCTACTTGCGGGTTCATACGTTGTAGCCTTCCGATTTCTTTTTCAAATATCTTCCCAACTTCTTTAGACCATTTTTTCTTTTTAGCCTTTTCCTTCATTTCATTAATCTCCTCATCATAAGAAACACCACCAAGTTCTTCTTGAATAGTTTTCATTTGCTGATTTAAAAAATACTCTCGCTGTTGCTGATCCATATCTTCACGTACCTTTGACTGAATATCATTACGCAATTCTAATCGTTGCAATTCTGAATTCATTTTTTTTAAAGTAGCTAAAGCACGTTCCTTTTGGTCTTTTATATTTAATAATTCTTGTTTTTGATTTACATCTAAATACATATTAGATGAAACAAAATCAATTAAAAATGCATTAGATTTAATGTTCTTTATTGCTCCTGAAGCTTCGCTAGGTATATTAGGATTTTCATCAATTATTTTAATAGACAATTCTCTAATTTGACCAATAATTGCTTTAAATTCTTTATCGCCATCATAACGAACTTCGTCAAAATTAATAGTGGTCGCTTTTATATATGGTTTATCTTGTACAAAAGCATCTACTTCAAAACGTTTTTGCCCTTGAATTACAACCATTGTATTTCCATCAGGCATTTTTAAAACTTTTAAAATTCTTGCTACAGTTCCTATTTTATGAATATCTTTTATAGTTGGAATTTCAACTTCTTCATTTTTCTGAGAAACTACACCGATAATTTTATCGCCTTTATTTGCGTCTTTTATTAATGCAATAGACGAATCTCTTCCTGCTGTAATTGGTATCACAACTCCAGGGAATAAAACCGTATTTCTTAAAGGCAAAATAGGTAAGGTTTTTGGTAACTTTTCCTTATTCATTATTGCCTCATCTTCTTCGGACATTAAAGGTATTAATTCCGAATCCCCATCTACCAATCCTTGAAGTGACATGTTGTCTAATAATTTTATTTTTACTTCGCTCATATCTTTTTATACGTCATTATGACATTAAATTTTTATTTTTCTGATTGCAACAATGCTTTAGCCTTATAAACAACTAATAACACTAAAATTATAACCATGCAAAATCAGGCTTATTATACTATTCAATTGTTGTGCCAATCTTTTATTAAAATTAATAAAAATTTGCATACTTTTATTTAATAAACTGTAACAATATAAAAAACTCCTAGTCTATATAATAGAAACGAATCTTGCAAAACAATAATCAACATATCAACCAACTTTTACAGCAATGTAAAAAAGGTGAGCAAAGTGCTCAGTTTGAGATATACAAACTTTATTACAAAGCTATGTATAACACAGCAATTCGAATTCTTAAGGATACTTTTGAAGCCGAAGATATTATGCAAGAGTCGTTTCTAACTGCATTCTCAAAACTGAGTACTTTTAAAAATAAAAGCCGATTTGGATATGAAAATGTTCCGTTTGGCTCTTGGCTTAAGCGAATAGTTATAAATAAAAGTTTGACGCAATTAAAAAAAAATAAACGCTTAGAACAATGGAATGAAAACACATCAACACAACTTATAGATGAAGCTGACAATACAAACACTTTTGATTATAATAAAACTGAAGGCGTGAAAATATTAAACGCCATAAAGAATTTAAAAACTAATTATAGCGTAATACTAACATTGAGCTTAATAGAAGGTTTTGATAACGATGAAATAGCTCAAATATTAAACACAAACAATCAACAAGTAAGAACAACTATTTCAAGGGCTAAAACCAATTTAAGAAGTGTGTTAGTTAAGGAATAGTTGGTAAGAGAAAAGAAATACAATTAAATTAAAAAATTATGAATATGAACGTAGGTAAAAATAAAAACACTCTTTTCTTTGGAAAGATGAAAGATGGGCTACATTACGACATACACGAACCATCTATTGGACATTTCAACAGGTTTCAAGCAAAATTAAAACAGCAAGAAAAACCAAAAAAGAAACAAAATTGGTATAAATATATTGCTATTGCAGCTTCGCTCCTACTGTTTATTTCTATCGGTTTTAAAAGTATTAATAAAGCCAATCAAAGCACTGATTTATCTAGTATTTCACCTAAAATGGAAGATACACAAAATTATTTTACAGCTGTTATTCATCAGGAATTGAAAAAAATTGAAAAAATACAAAACCCAACTAATCAAAAAATAATTAATGATGCACTTTTACAAATACAAGTTTTAGAAGATGATTATAAAAGTCAAAAAATAGCTTTATCAATAAATAGTAAAAACAAAAATGTCATTTACGCCATGGTAAATAACTATCAAAAACGAATAGAAGTACTACAAAATCTATTAAACGAATTAAATAAATTTAACAACATAAAAAAAACATATCATGAAAATAGCATATAAACTGATATTCATATTTTTAATCATTCCTATATTGAGTTTTTCTACCAATATTAAAGGGAAGCACAAAAAAACAAAAGAAATATCTAAAACTTTTGATGCCAATAACGAAACTATTTTAAACATTAAAAATAAATTTGGGAATGTAGATATTACTACATGGAACCAAAACAGTATTGAAATTGATGTGGAAATTACAATTAGCGGTAATGATGAAGATAAAATTACGGACAAATTAGATAAAATAAATATTGAATTTAATCAGGAGAACAATCAAGTATTTGCAAGTACGCATATTAGTAAAAGTAAATCTAAATCTTGGTTTTCTAGTAGTTGGTTTAATTGGAGTCTTAACTCAAGCATCAACATTCAAATTAATTATACCATAAAAATGCCTATTGAAAACGATTTGAATATTTTTAATGATTATGGCTCTATTGTATTAAACGAACTTAATGGTAAAGCAAATATTAATTGTGATTATGGGAAAATTATTATTGGGAATTTGAATAATTTAGAAAATAAAATAAATGTTGATTACACAAATCACTCTAGTATTGAATTTATAGAAAGTGCAACAATCAACGCCGATTATTCCAATTTTACTGTCGAAAAAGCAAATGCTATTATATTAAATGCCGATTATTCTACAAGTAAATTTAATGAAATATACAGTATAAAATATAATTGCGACTTTGGATCAGTTAAAATTGGAGAAGCAACTAATATTCTAGGAAAAGGCGATTATTCAACCGTTACAATTGATTTACTAAACACTGCCATTGATATTAATGCCGATTTTGGTTCTTTAAAAATAAACTCACTAAATGAGAATTTCGAAAGCGCTAAAATAAATGCAGATTATACCAGTATTAAAATTGGTATAGATAGTCAAGCGTCTTGTAATATTTTGGCTAAATTAAGTTATGGGAATTTTAAATACAATGGCGATTTGTTCACTTTTAACAAAAAGAAAGAAGGCAATACTAGCAAAGAATATGAAGGTTTTTTTAACTCGGCTAATAACAACTCAACTATTATAACAAATACGGAATTTGGAAATGTACATCTTTATCAATCTGACGCAGTATTCAATGGTCAGAGATTAAAAAGAAGACGAGAAGCAAAAAAAAGCCATTATCCAAAGAAAAAAAGAGATAAATGAAAAAAGAGCACAAAAAATACGAAGAATTAAAAACCAAATAAAAGGGATAAATAATCAAAATTAAACTTATAAAAACACCCATTATGAAAAAAACAATCTTAAGTATCGCAATCCTATTTTTCACAATAACACAACTACAAGCACAATGGTTTTTTGGTAAAAAAACAACTGGCAACGGCAATGTAAAATCCATTACACGTAATGTTGGAGAATACGATAAATTAAGTGTTTCAGGTGCTTTTAACGTTTCACTTATACACGGAAAAGAAGGTGAAATCAATATAAAAATTGAAGACAATCTTTTAGAATATTTAATAACTGAAGTTAAAGGTGATAAATTAATTCTAAAATGGAAAAAAAACGTAAATATTAGCACTAAAAAAGGTGTTTATATTGTTGTTCCTTTTACAGATATCGATTCTGTAAGTTTACTTGGCTCAGGAGAAATTATTAGTACCGATAAAATTACAACTACTAATTTTAAAACGTACTTATCAGGTTCTGGTGATATTAATCTAGATGTAAATACTAAAACAGTTAAAGTTACAGTAACAGGTTCGGGAGATGTGAACTTATCAGGAAAAACAAATTCAATTAATATTGATGTAACAGGTTCGGGAGACGTAAACAGCTACACATTAAAAGCAGAAACAGCAAACGCAAAAGTTACTGGTTCTGGTGATATTATGGTTTTTGTTAGCGACAACTTGACTGCTAGAGTAACAGGTTCTGGTGATATTATATATGCTGGAAACCCTAATCATCAAAATTTTAAAATTACAGGCTCTGGTGATATTGAATCAAAATAAAATCACAACACATAACACTTTACAAAAACCACTCATTCATGAGTGGTTTTTTGTTATCCCCTTGTAAAATCCTTAATATTTTTTTGTAATTTTGTATGATGCAGTTAAAAACAATTTTAGTTGACGATGAAAAAACAAGTAGAGATATTTTACGAAATTATCTCACTAAATATTGTCCTAATATTAATATAATTGACGAAGCTGAAAACATCAAACAAGCACTAGCATTAACAAAAAAACACCAATTAGATTTAATATTTTTAGATGTAGAAATGCCTTACGGGAACGCTTTTGATTTCATAGATCAACTAAAGAACCCTGAATTTGAAATTGTTTTTGTTACTGCTTATGACCATTATGCAATTGATGCGCTAAACAACGATGCCGCCTATTATCTCACCAAACCAATCTCTATTGACAACTTAATTAAAGCAGTAGTTCATGTAACGGATTTAAAAATTAAAGAAGACCAATTACAAAACACTATTTTAAAACCTAAAACCTCAAAAATTGCTGGTAAAATAACTATACCTACACAAAATGGGTTTGAAATACTATCACTTCAAGATATTATTTACGCTAAAGCGGATGATAATTACACCGAGATATTTTTAGTAAATAAGACAAAAAAACTAGTAAGCAAAACCTTAAAACATTTTGAAACTCTTTTAAAAGATGATGGTTTTGCCAGAATACACAAATCATTTTTGGTTAATATTAACGCCATAGTTTCATATAATAAAGGCTCTGGAGGAACCATAATAGTATCAAACGGAAAAGAATTAAACGTATCTGCTTCTAAAAAAGCAACTTTATTAGCACACTTTAAATAAAATGACCATTAACGAAATTAAAAAACGCATACAAGAAGCAAACATTATAGATAAATTTATCTATATCAATGTTGGTGTTTTTATTATAGCATTTGTTATAAATTCATACCAATTTTTAAATACGAATAACACTAATTTTATTATTGATTTTTTTGCATTATCAAAAAACAGTACGGAGTATTTATACAAACCATTTACCTTTATTACTTATGGTTTTTTACACCTCAATTTCATACACATTTTATTCAATTTAATTGCCTTATATTACTTAGGTAATTTATTTATCCGTTATTTTTCTTCAAAAAAATTTATTATATACTACATTGTTGGTAGTGTTTTTGGAGGTTTATTTTTTGTATTCAGCTATCAATATTTCCCTGTATTTAAAAATAGTCAAAGTGTATTGCTAGGCGCTTCAGCAGGAATATCGGCTTTATTAGTTGGTTTATCAACTAAAACACCAAATTATGAAATAAATTTACGTTTTATTGGTTATGTAAAACTATGGATATTAACACTAGTTTATTTAGTATTAACCGTTATATTAATTCCTAACGGAAATGCTGGCGGTCAAATATCACATCTTGGAGGCGCATTTATCGGTTTTATCTTAACGAAATATTACATAAACCTTAATACCAAACCTAGTAGTAAATCTAATTTAAAAACGGTTTATAAATCCAAAGAAAAATCTGATGATTTCGGAATGTCTTTACATCAAAAAAATATAATTAAACAGCGAAAAATAGACGCTATTCTTGATAAAATAAGCAAATCTGGATATGAGAGCTTAGACAAACAAGAACGTGATTTTTTAACTAATGCAAGTGGTAAAAGTTAATACTAAATAAGTAATATTTGAAAAAATTATCTTTCATAAATAAACTAGTATTTTTAATCAATAATATTTTTGTAATATTGCTATTGATTGGTTTTGCAGTACCATATATTTCGCCTGAATTATCACCTAAGTTATCTGTTTTAAGTTTGACCGTACCAATATTGATTATCATCAATATTATTTTTGCATTGTACTGGCTTTTAGGTCTAAAAAAACAATTCACGCTTTCTTTCACTTGCTTAATTATTGGTTATTTTATCTCTACACCTTTATACAAACTCAGTGGTAATAATACAAGTACAAATAATGAGTTGAGTATAATGAACTATAATGTAAGGCTTTTCAATAATTATAATTGGATTAAAGATGAAGATATTAATCTAAAAATAGCATCATTTGTTGATACTGAAAAACCCGATATACTTTGTATTCAAGAATTTCATCCTTCTTCATCAAAAATAGAATATCCTTACAACTATATTAAAACCATCAAAGGAAACACGCATTTTGGTCAAGCAATTTATTCGAAATTTAAAATAATAAATAAAGGGTCATTAGATTTTAAAAACAGTGCAAACAATACTATTTTTATTGATATTCTTAAAAATAGAGATACTATACGAATTTATAATTTACATCTAGAAAGCTTAGGTTTAAATATTAACAAAGAAAATTTCGGACAAAAATCATCAGAAAAACTCTTAAAACGATTAGGAACTGAATTTGTAAAACAACAACATCAAGTTGAGCAGATTGTCGCTCATAAAAAAAAGTGTAAATATCCAACTATAATCAGTGGTGATTTTAATAACACCGCTTATTCTTGGGCATATCGGCAACTTAGACATAATATGAATGATAGTTTTATTGAAGCTGGCAAAGGTTTTGGAAAAACTTTTGAATTAAAACAAATCCCTTTGCGAATAGATTTTATATTTGCTGATAAAGCTTTTATATTTACCAATCATAAAAATTATAAAAAAAAGTACTCAGATCACGAACCAATAATGGCAAAAATTGGAATTTAACTAATCCATCTAAGAAAAAAGAACCAAAGAAAAAGAACCAAGAGAAAAGAAACTGTCAACTGAAAACTGTCAACTGTCAACTGAAAACTGAAAACCACAATCAAATGAAAAAACTAATTACCTTATTTAGCTTAATACTATTTTTACAAGTATTTTCACAAAACAAAGATTTAACTATTAACGATGCAGTTTTAGGTTATTATAAAGGACTCTATCCACAATCAATGCCAAGCTTACAATTTGTAGATGATAATCATTACATTTACCGTGAAGACTCTGATTATATTATAAAAAATATAGAAACTAATACCAGTGAAAAAATTACACTCAGAAATATTCAAAATAATTTTCCCGAAATTGAACGTTTACCAAGAATAGTTAGTATTGATAGTAATAATGTACGCTTTAATTTAGAAAATAGTATTGTTACTTTTGACTATAAAAACAACAAAAAAGTCAATCAAATTTTTTACGATAAAAAAGCACAAAATACGGACTATAATAAAAAAAATATTGCTTACACAATAGATAATAACCTATATATAGCAACAATTGACAACCCCAAAATTGCTGTAACAAATTTCACCGATAAAAATATTGTTGCAGGTCAAGCCATTGCTCGCTATGAATTTGGGATTTCAAAAGGCACATTTTGGTCGCCAAATGGTAATTATTTAGCTTTTTACCAAAAAGATGAAGTCAATGTAACAAATTATCCTCTAATTGATGATACCACATATCCAGCAACCGTTAATAATATTAAATACCCAATGGCTGGACAAGGTTCTGAAATTGCCAAAATAGGTATTTATGATGTAGTAAAAAATAAGGTAACTTATCTTAATATTGATACTTCAGATGAACATTACTTAACCAACTTAACTTGGTCTCCAGATGAAAAATTAATACTAGTAGCCGAAGTTAATCGTGCGCAAAATCACTATGCTTTAAATACGTATAAAATTAAGAATGGAGAAAAAGCAAAAACTATTTTAGAAGAAAGTAATGAGCGTTGGGTTGAACCAGAGAATGATGCTATATTTCTACCAAACAGTAATACGGAGTTTTTATGGCTAAGCGAAAAAGAGGGTTATAAAAATCTATATCTATATAATACTAAAGGGCGTTTTAAAAGAAAAGTAAGTACTTTTAACTTTGTTATAAAATCTGTTTTAGGATTTGATAAATCAGGAAACAATGTATTGGTAATCGCTACAGGAAAAGATGGTAAAGACACACATGTTTACAAAGTAAACATCCAATACGGAGAAACCACAAAAATAACTTCAAAAAACGGAACACACAGAACACAATTAAAAGGGGAATATTTAATTGATGATTTTAGCAGTATATCTACTCCAAGAGAAATAAGTATTATAAACTTTGAAGAAATTGAAGAAAATACTATTTTCTCTGCAAAAAACCCTTTACAAGATTATAAATTAGGAACAACATCATTTGTTACTCTAAAATCTAAAGATGGTCACGACCTTTATGGAAGAATAATTACACCTCCAAATTTTAATCCAACAAAAAAATACCCAGTTTTAGTATATGTTTATGGTGGAACACATGCCCAATTAGTTACAAACTCATGGCTTGGTGGTGCTTCATTATGGATGCATTGGCTAGCAACTCAAAAAGATTATATTGTATTTACATTAGACAATCGTGGTTCTGGAAATAGAGGTTTTGATTTTGAAAGCGTTATTCACAGGCAAGCTGGAGAGGCAGCAATGGAAGACCAATTGATTGGTGTAAAATACCTAACCGATTTTTATAATGCCGACCCAAATAGAATTGCCGTTCATGGCTGGTCTTATGGTGGTTTTATGGCGAGTTCTCTAACCTTAAGAAATCCAGGTGTCTTCACAACAGCAGTTGCTGGAGGACCAGTAACCGATTGGAAATATTACGAAGTAATGTATGGAGAACGCTATATGGATACGCCACAAGAAAATCCTAAAGGTTATGCAAAATCAAGAGTTGGTCAATATTTAGAAAACTTAAAAGGCAAATTATTACTTATTCACGGAAGCGTTGACCCAACAGTTGTACCACAACACAGCATGACATTTTTAAAAGAAGCTGTAGATAAAAATGTACAAGTAGATTTTTTCACTTACCCAATGCACGAACACAACGTAAGAGGAAAAGATAGAGTACATTTAATGACTAAAATTTTAAACTATATAACAATAAATAATAAGTAAATGCTAGGATTTATATTGATTTATTTTATCGGTAAACAATATTATACACTTGCCGAAGACAGGAATATGCATAAATGGCTATACGCTTTTATTGGAGTTGGAATTTATTATTTAGGAACAATCATTGGCGCAGTACTAATAGTAATCTACTTAGAGTTTTTTGGCAATGGAATCGATTCCATAAGCGGTACATCACTTGGATATATAGGAATCCCATTTGGTTTATTTGCCGTTTGGGGAATTCATAAAATTTTGGAAAAAAAATGGACAGATAGTAAAATAAATCTCAATAAAGAAATTAATCTTATTGGTAAAAACGAAGATGAACCAAATAAAAAAATATTTTTTTAAAACAATAATAACCATGATGAAAATATTTAGAATTACAGCACTCTTAGAAGGAATATCTTATTTGTTATTACTTTTTATAGCAACGCCTATAAAATATTTTACAGATAATGATACTTATGTAAAATTATTAGGAATGCCACACGGAATATTATTTATAGCCTATGTCATTTTTGCTTTTGTCATAAAAAGTAAAATGAAATGGGATACAAAAAATTTCTTGATTATATTAGCCTGTTCTTTAATTCCATTTGGAACTTTCTGGATGGATAAAAAGTATTTTAAGCGTTATAAATAGTGTTATACCAATTCTATTTCAAAATGCGCTAAATAAATTTGAAATATTTTTATTTTTTACAATCTTCAAATTTCAACCATAGTAATAAGTTATTGTTGAAATTTGAAGTGCAGGAAAACGT
>CAYOFS010000064.1:0-9247 GCA_964403095.1 uncultured Flavobacteriaceae bacterium
ACCAATGTTCCAGCTTTAAGGTAAATACGTTTTATTACACCGTTTTCATGTGCGCCAACGGTTGTTTCCATTTTCATAGCTTCAATTATAAATAAGGGGTCATTTTGTTTTATTTTTTGTCCTTTTTTAACTAAAACTTTATATAGGCTACCTTGTAGCGGAGCGGCAATTTCTTTTTTGTTATCGTGATTTGCTTTTTGGTTTTCAACAACTTCAATATTTAGCGCATTATCCTTAATCTCTACAAACCTGTTTTGTCCGTTTAGTTTAAAGAAGACTAAGCACATTCCTTTTTCGTTTGGTTTCCCAACAGATAAAAGTTCTATAATGATTGTTTTTCCAGGTGCTATTTCCACAATAATTTCTTCATGAATTTCCATTCCGTAGAAGAAATTTTTAGTTGGAATTACCGAAACATTACCAAATTGTTGAAATTTCTTAGTGGCATCGGTAAAAACTTTTGGGTAGAAAAGGTAGGATAAGAAATCTTCCATTTCTAACTCACGAGGAAAATCTTTTTTAAACTTCTTTACGAAAACTTTAAACTCTTCATCAAAATCAATAGGTTCAAGATGCGCATTTGGTCTATCGGCATATGCTTTTTCGTTTTTAAGAATAATTTTTTGAAGTTTTTTTGGAAATCCTCCAAATGGCTGACCTAAATCACCTTTAAAAAAGCTAATAACAGAATTTGGAAATGATAATTCATCACCGTTTTCTAAAACATCTTTTGGTGTTAAGTTGTTGGTAACCATAAATATTGACATGTCGCCAACTACTTTAGAGCTAGGTGTAACTTTAATCAAATCGCCAAATAAATTATTTACTTGTGCGTACATTAATTTCACCTCTTCAAATCTGTTACCTAGACCGAGAGCTTCGGCTTGCGGACGTAAATTTGAATATTGTCCGCCAGGAATTTCATGTTGATAGACTTCGGCAGTTCCTGCTTTTAAGCCAGATTCAAAAGGATAATAATATTCACGAACATCTTCCCAGTAATTTGAAAATTTATTTAAGGTATTTATATCAAATTTATTAGCTCTTTTTTGGAATTTAACCATTTCCACAATAGCATTAAAATTAGGCTGAGAAGTCAAATCAGATAAACCTCCAAGCGCAACATCAACCACATTTACGCCAGCCTCGATAGCTTTTAAATAGGTGGCAGATTGGATAGATGAAGTGTTGTGTGTGTGTAAATGAATAGGTAAATTAGTAGCGTCTTTTATGGTATGAATCAATTCCGTTGCAGCGTAAGGTGTTAAAAGACCTGCCATATCTTTAATCGCAATTATATGTGCGCCAGCATTTTCAAGGTCTTTTGCAAGTTGTTTGTAGTATTTTAAGTCAAATTTAGTTTTAGACTTATCTAATACATCTCCAGTATAGCTAATTGCAGCTTCGGCAATTCCTCCAGTTTTATTTCTAACATATTCAATGCTTGGTGCCATTGCTTTGACCCAATTTAAGGAGTCAAATATTCTAAAAATATCCATTCCATTTTCCCAAGATTTAACTATAAACTTCTCAATTAAATTATCAGGGTATGCGGCATAACCAACACCATTTGAGCCACGTAATAACATTTGGAGTAAAATATTTGGAGCTGCTTTACGTATTTCTCTTAATCGTCTCCAAGGATTTTCATTTAAAAACCGCAGGCAGACATCAAAAGTTGCGCCGCCCCACATTTCTAAACTAAACGTATTAGGGTGATTTTTTGCAAAGCTTTTTGTTACTTCTAGCATGTCAATAGTTCGCATTCTCGTAGCTAATAAAGATTGATGCGCATCACGAAGTGTAGTGTCTGTATAATGTATTTTCTTTTCGTTTTTTAACCATTTACTAAAATCATCAGCTCCTAATTCGGTTAATAAATCCTTTGTTCCTTTTGGGTAAGGAGAGTTTATATCGAAACTTGGAATTTTAGGGGTTCTAAATTTTTTATTTGGATCAATAATTTTAACGTCACTATTTCCATTTACAACTACTTCGCCAAGAAAACTAATTATTTTAGTAGCTCTGTCTTGTGATTTTTTTATATTAAAAAGTGAAGGCGTATTTGCAATAAAATTTACAGTTACTTTGCCTTTAATAAAGGTGTCATGATTAATAACATTTTGCACAAAACGAATATTGGTTTTTACACCTCTAATTCTAAATTCCTTTAAAGTTCTGGTCATTTTTCTAACAGCGCCATCTAAAGTTCTACCTTTTGCCGATACTTTAACTAGCATGGAATCAAAAAATGGACTTACCGATGAACTTTGATAAATGCTACCGACATCTAACCTAATCCCCATTCCTGCGGCACTTCTGTAGGTAGTTATTGTTCCGTAATCTGGTGTGAAATTATTTTCAGGATCTTCGGTTGTTACTCTACATTGAATAGCATATCCATGAGTTGTAATACTGTCTTGATCGTATATTTTTATTTGTTTATCGGATAACTTATAACCGCCAGCAACAAATATTTGTGTTTTTACAATATCAATACCTGTAATCATTTCGGTAACCGTATGTTCAACTTGTATTCTTGGGTTTACTTCGATAAAATAAATACTATTGTCTTCATCTACTAAAAACTCAACAGTACCAACATTGTTATAGTTTACTTCTTCTGCAATGGCAGTTGCATAGCTGTATAGTTTTTGTTTTATTTTTTCGTCTAAATTAAACGAAGGAGCCATTTCTACTACTTTTTGATATCTTCGTTGTACGGAGCAATCTCTTTCATATAAGTGACGGATATTACCATGATTATCGGCTACAATTTGTATTTCAATATGTTTAGGGTTTTGTACATATTTTTCTAAAAAAACAGTTCCGTATCCAAAAGCATTTTCAGATTCATTAATTGATGATTGAAATTGTTTTTCTAAATCTTCTTGACTTCTAAGAATACGCATACCTCTTCCGCCACCGCCATGAGCAGCTTTAAGCATAATTGGATAGCCTATTTTTTTTGCTTCCGTTATGGCAATTTTTAAAGATGTTAGTTCTTTTTGACTACTTTCAATAATGGGAACATTACTTTTTGCGGCAATTTTCTTTGCTTTAATTTTATCACCTAAAGCGTCCATTACTTCAGGTTTTGGACCAATAAAGATAATGTTATTTTCAGCGCATTTACGTGCAAACTCGGAGTTTTCAGACAAAAAACCATAACCAGGATGAATAGCGTCTATTTTTTTTGAAACAGCTAAATTGATAATTTCATCAATATCTAAATATGGTTTTAAAGGAGCGTCATTACTACCAATTTGATATGCTTCATCAGCTTTGTATCTGTGAGCAGAATAACGATCTTCATAAGTGTAAATAGCGATTGTTTCTATATTAATCTCTGTACAAGCTCTAAATATTCGTATTGCAATTTCTCCTCGGTTGGCAACTAAAACTCTTTTTATTTTCATTTTATTATTTAATTAAGAACATGTAACTTGCAAAATAAACATTTCTTTAGATGTTAAAATTTGGTATGCTCGTTTCATGTTTTTTAGGTCTTATTTTAATGACTGTAAAGATAAGAATTAATTATTCAAAATTGAGCATTCAAAATTAATAATATTACTTTTGCGGTATGGCAAGAAAAAAGAGATTTCATATTTTTGAAAATGTAGAGGTAGTTGACGCTGGTGCAAAAGGCAAGACTATTGCTAAAGCACCAGATGGAAGAGTAATATTTTTATCCAATGCTGTTCCAGGAGATGTAGTTGATATTCAGACTGGTAAAAAACGTAAAGCATATTTTGAAGGCAAGGCAATAAAATTTCATAAATTATCCGAGCGAAGAACAGAACCCGTATGTGATCATTTTGAAAATTGTGGCGGTTGTAAATGGCAGCACATGAAATATGAAGATCAGTTATATTTTAAAGAAAAAGAAGTAACCAATAATTTAATTAGGATTGGGCACGTAGAATTACCAGAAGTAACGCCAATTTTAGGTTGTGATAAGCAATATTTTTATCGTAATAAAATGGAATATTCTTTTTCGAGTAGTCGTTGGCTTACGTATGAAGAGATTAATTCCGAAGAAGAAATAGATAATAGAAATGCTTGCGGATTTCATATTGCCGGAATGTGGGATAAAATTTTAGATGTTGAAAAATGCCATTTGCAAGAAGAACCATCTAATGCAATACGAAATTTTATTAAAAATTTTGGTATTGATAATGAGTTGGAATTTTACAATCCTCGAGCGCAAGAAGGTTTATTGAGAACAGTAATGGTTCGTATTTCTTCTAATGGGGAAACAATGGTTGTTATCCAATTTTTTAAGGAAGATGTTATTAAAAGAGAATTACTATTAAATGCTATTATAGAGAAATTCCCAAATTTAATATCACTTCAATATATAATTAATAGTAAAGGAAATGATTCTATTTACGATCAAGATATTATCCTTTTTAAAGGAAGAGATCATATTTTTGAAGAAATGGAAGGTTTGAAATTTAAAATAAATGCCAAATCGTTCTATCAAACTAACTCGTATCAAGCATACGAATTGTATAAATTAACTAGAAATTTTGCTAACCTAACAGGTAGCGAGTTAGTTTATGATTTATATACAGGTACAGGAACTATTGCACAATTTGTTGCAAAAAAAGCAAAAAAAGTAGTTGGTGTAGAATCGGTTCCTGAAGCAATTTTAGACGCTAAAGAAAATGCAATAAATAACAAAATTGATAATGTGGAATTTTTTGTAGGTGATATGAAAGAGGTTTTTACCGATGAGTTTATTGCTCAAAACGGACAACCAGATATTATTATTACCGATCCTCCAAGAGAAGGAATGCATAAAAAAGTGGTGGAGCAAATTTTAAAAATTCTACCAGAAAGAATTGTATATGTGAGCTGTAATAGTGCAACACAAGCACGTGATTTGGAAATATTAGACCCTAAGTATAAAATTGTAAAAACACAAGCAGTGGATATGTTTCCACAGACACATCATGTAGAAAATGTAGTCTTGTTAGAGAAACGTTAAACTATTAAGATTGTAAATATATATAGTTTCTTTATGTATATTTGTAAAATAACTCATTAACAATGAAAAAGTATTTATACCTATTAATAGTAGTTTTATTTATTGCATCATGCGAAAAAGATAATATTTGTATAGATCCAACAACGCCACATTTGATTATTCGTTTTTACGATAAAACAAATACAGCCAATCTTAAAACAGTAACAAATTTAAAGGTTTCGGTAGAAAATTCCTTAAATGAAATAGTCAACATTGGTGCTATTACAACAACCGATTCTATTTCGTTACCTTTAAATGTAGATGTAGATTATTCAAAAATATACTTAACTAAAAATGTAAACGATACATCTTTAGGGGTTGAAGATTCGTTTGATTTAAACTATGTAAGAGATGAGGTTTTTGTTTCTCGTTCTTGTGGTTATAAAACGATTTATAGCAATATTACAATAGATAATACTAGTAATAATTGGTTGGAAAATATAGCCTTACTTTTTACAGAGGTTAATAATGAAGATCAGGCACACATTAAAATATTTCATTAAATGTATAGAATTGTCCTTTTAACAGCGTTGTTTTTTAGTATTTTTTCTTTTTCCCAAGAAATTAAAAAGGATAGTACAATCATTAAAGATATTTATGGTGTTAGATTTGGTGTAGATGTATCAAATCCTATACGAACAATTTTTAATAGCAGTAGAAAAAGTATTGAAGTTGTAGGTGATTATCGTATAAATAGAAAAATATATGCAGCCGCTGAAATAGGGTTTTTAGACAATAATACAGAGGAAGATTATATAAATTTCACTACCACAGGTCAATATATAAAGCTTGGTGCAAATTACAATTTGTACAGTAATTGGTTGGATATGGAAAATGAAGTATATGCAGGTTTGCGATACGGATTTAGTACTTTTAGTCAAACATTACATAATTATACTGTTTTTAGTGATATCGCTTTACCTGAACTTACAAATAATGAAGAAATTGCTTATGATGGCTTAAATGCGAGTTGGGCTGAGTTAGTTTTTGGTATGAAAGTAGAGGTATATGATAACATTTTTTTAGGCGCATCATTTAGTTTTAAGCAAATGATAAATAATAAACATCCAGAAAATTTTCAAAATTTTGTTGTACCAGGTTTTGATAGAGTATATTTGAATAATGGAGGTTTTGGCTTTAATTATACGGTTTCTTATAGGTTGCCATTGTATAAAAAAAATAAAATTAAAGATAAGAATTTAGATAAAACAGAAGAAAAAACCCCTAAAAAATAAAGCCATAAAGACATCTTATCTTTGAGAAGATGAAATAAAACACTAAAAATAAATACTATGAAAAATATTCCAAGTGTAGATTTAAACGATTTCTTATCGGATAATCCAGAAAGAAAACAAAAATTTGTATCGGAAATAGGAGCTGCTTATACAACAATAGGTTTTGTAGCTTTAAAAGGACATTTTTTATCCGATGAATTATCTGATAACTTATATAAAGAAATTAAAAGTTTTTTTAATTTATCGCAAGATGTAAAAGATAAATACGAAATAGAAGGTATTGGTGGAGCAAGAGGTTTTACTGGCTTCGGGAAAGAATCTGCTAAAGGAAGAAAAGAAGGTGATTTAAAAGAATTTTGGCATTTTGGTCAAGAAATCACAGATGGAGAAAAAATACAAGATACGTATCACCCTAATGTACAAGTATCCGAAATTCCGAATTTTAATAAAGTAGGAATGGAAGTTTATAGTCAATTAGAAAAAACAGCAACCTTTGTTTTGCGAGCTTTAGCTTTGTATATTGGCTTGGAGGAAAACTATTTTGATGGTTTTGTACATAACGGAAACAGTATTTTGCGTCCTATACATTATCCGCCAATTCAAGGCGAACCAAAAGGTGCAGTACGAGCAGCAGCTCATGGCGATATTAATCTAATTACTTTATTAATGGGTGCTTCGGCTGGAGGTTTAGAAGTGCAATCAAATTCAGGCGAATGGGTCCCTGTAACTGCATTGCCAGAGCAGTTAGTTATTAATGTTGGAGACATGCTTTCAAGATTAACCAATAATAAATTAAAATCAAC
Source organism: uncultured Flavobacteriaceae bacterium (assembly GCA_964403095.1). Taxonomy (GTDB): domain Bacteria; phylum Bacteroidota; class Bacteroidia; order Flavobacteriales; family Flavobacteriaceae; genus S010-17. Next base: position 7,074 of record CAYOFS010000064.1, read on the forward strand.
TATTCATAGAGTGGTAAATCCGCCAAGGAAAGATTGGGATAAACCAAGATTTTCTATTCCGTTTTTTACGCATCCAAAAAGTGAAATGTCTTTAAATTGTTTAGATATTTGTATTGATAAAGACAATCCAAAACAGTTTGATGATATAACAGCAGGAGAATATTTGAATGAACGTTTAAGAGAATTAGGACTGATAAAGTAATATAAGTTTCATTGTAATTCTATTTTTTTAGATAGTTTTGAAAAAAAAACAATAATTATGGGAAATTCAAGTCCAACAACTTTAATGTTAACAGGTATGGTCATAGCAGCCATGTCTTTTAAACTACAAAAGGATTATATTTACTTATCGTATGCGGCTGTTTTTATCGGTTTAGCAGTATTTATTGTAGGTATTGTTAAGTATGTGAAACAGCGAAATATGTATTAGTTAATGTAGAAAAAATAGTATAGAAAATAGAAAGTACAATGTCAAAAAAAAAATTAAATAATTTGTCTGATTTATCCTCTTTAGGAGGTTTCGTTTTTTCAACAAATAACAAAGAAGATTTCTCTGAATATACAAGCGATTCAGAAAATGAAAACTTAGAAAATAATGAGCAATATTTAGAAGCACACTTTTCAAATAAAGGTCGTGGAGGAAAAACCGTAACGGTAATAAAGGGATTTATTGGTTCAGAAACAGGTTTAAAAGCCTTAGGAAAACTACTAAAACAAAAATGTGGCGTTGGCGGAAGTGTAAAAGATGGCGAGATTATTATTCAAGGTAATTATCGTGATAAAATTATAGAAATCTTAAAAAAAGAGAACTATAAGGTTAAACGTATTGGTGGTTAATTAAGAAATCACATTTTCCAATTCTAAATTATAATCATATTGTAAGTCTTCGTGAAGTTTTAAAATATTTTTTTTGATAAGCAGTATTTGTCGGTCGAAAATATTTTGCAGACTAACATTTTTAGTCATACTTGGTTTTATGCTTTTTAATTGCTCACAAAAGTAGAGTAGGAGTTCAATTTCGGTTTCTTTATTTTGTGTGTATCGAATATGTTTTTTTGTTAATCGTAAAATTTTTCTAACTGACTTTTTTATAAAATAGTAGCTGTTTGTATTTATTTTGGTAAAAAGCTGCGTAATATCTTCTTTAATGGCAGTAATATAGTCAGCTTCATCAGTTTCAAATAACAAATACGTTAATAGTTCCTTATTTTCTTTTTTAAATTTTGATAAGCGTAAACACAACTCAATCAGTTCTTTTGATGATTGGTGTGCTAATTCTTTTTTAATTTGAGTTACTGTTGCAGGTTTCATTTTTTTATTTTAGAGGAAATATGTGGAGACGCAATGCGTGGTGTTTGTACATTATTATGAGGTTAGATAATAGATTCTCCATTCAAATTTGTAGTTAAAATATCACTAAACAAATCAAAGAAAGGTCTTAGTGTTTTAAAGCTATCGTCTATGGTATTTAAAAAATCAGAATCTAAAATTTCTTTATCGGTAAAATTACGAATTGCAACAAAGGCTTTTTTACGAATTAAATCAATGTTTGGGTCGTTTTTATCAAAATTTCTTGGAGCTGTTTTTAATTCGTTTCCTTCGAGTTTTCCGTCAAAAACCGCTTTAAATTTATCATTTGCTAAGATTTCTCTAATCTCAAAAGAATCCAATTCAAATTCTTTTCTAATCCGTAATAAGTCGTCTTTGTTTGGCTCCCAAAAACCTCCAGCTAAAAAGGATTCTCCAGGTCTTATTCTTAAATAGTAACCGCCGCGAAGTTCGGCTCCTAATCTTGAAAATGAAGCGGCGAAATGGGGTTTGTATGGAGTTTTGTCCTTTGAAAAACGGACATCTCTGTAAATTCTAAATAATTTATATTTATCTATTTTATCGTGTTTATTAAGATTATTTTCTATTTCTTGATGAAATTCTTTAATAGCAATTTGCTCTTTTTTAAAACTATCTTTATGTTCATTATACCATTCACGGTTATTATTATTTTTTAGGGATTTTAAATATTGTAAAGTTTTTTTTTGAATTTGCATATATCTTAATTTGTTAGCAAATTACAAATAAAAAAAAGGATGGTTGCAAAGCAACACATCCTTTTTTTTCAAAATTCAAAATTCAAAATTCAAAATTCAAAATTCAAAATTCAAAATTCAAAATTCAAA
>CAYOFS010000064.1:9347-11472 GCA_964403095.1 uncultured Flavobacteriaceae bacterium
AAAATTCAAAATTCAAAATTCAAAATTCAAAATTCAAAATTCAAAATTCAAAATTATTTCATCATATCTAAACTACGTTTGATAAAGGTAGTTAAATCTTCACCTTTTAAAAGGTTTTGAGATAATTTTGCTAAATCTAAGGCTTGATTGATGTACTCTTTTTGTTTCCCTTTAGCTTTTAATATTTTTTGCATCCAATCATTATTAGTATTTACTGCAAGGTTGTACATTTCAGGAAAATTACTCATTCCCATCATTCCGCCACCGCCAGATTGTTGCATTTCTTTCATTCTACGCATGAATTCTGGTTGTGTAATTGTAAACGGATTTGCTTTAGAGTCCATTGCTTCTAATTGCACTGTATATGTTTCGGTTGGAACAATACCTTCGATAATTACTTTTAGTTTTTCTTGTTCATCATCGGATAGTTTTGAAACCGTAGTTTCTTCTTTTTTGATTAAGTTTTCAATGGTATCCGAATCCACTCGTACAAATTTTACAGGTTGTTTTTTATCGGATAACTCACTATTTTCAGTTTCTAATTTTTGAATTAAATGTGAAATAATAGGCGAATCTAATAATAAAACTTCATAACCTTTATCTTTTGCAGCTTGAATATAAGAGTGTTGCTCTTTTTTATCCGATGCATAAAGAACAGTGATGTTTTTATCTTTATCTGTCTGTGCGGGTTTGATTTTTTCAATCAATTCATCAAAAGTTAAAAAAGCATCATCAACAGTTGGGAATAAAGCGAATTTTATTGCTTTGTCATAGAATTTTGGTTCTGATAACATTCCGTATTCAATAACAATTTTAATATCGTTCCATTTTTTCTCAAAGCTTTCTCTGTCTTTTTTGAAAATAGAGTGCATTTTATCGCCAACTTTTTTAGTGATATAACTTGCAATCTTCTTTACAGCACCATCTGCTTGTAAGTATGAACGAGAAACATTTAACGGAATATCTGGCGAGTCAATAACGCCTCTTAACATTTGTAAAAAGTCAGGAACAATTCCCTCTACATTATCGGTTACAAATACCTGATTTTGATATAACTGAATTCTATCCTTTTTTACATCCATATTTGCCTCCATTTTAGGAAAATATAAAATTCCAGTAAGGTTAAAAGGATAATCTACATTTAGATGAATGTTAAATAAAGGGTCTTGAAATTGCATTGGATATAATTCTTTATAAAAAGAATTATAATCGTCCTCTTTCAACTCATTTGGTTGCTTAGTCCATGCAGGAGTTGGATTGTTGATGATATTATCAATCGAAATCATTTTTTGATCTTCGGTCGTTTCTTTACCATCTTTATCTTTTGTTGTTTTAGGTGTATGTTTTGGATCTGCAATTTCTTTAGTTCCAAATTTAATAGGGATAGGCATGAATTTATTATATTTTAATAATAACTCACGTATTTTACCTTCTTCTAAAAATTCTAAAGAATCATCAGCTATATGTAAAATAATTTCTGTTCCTCTATCTTCTTTGTCCGATTTTACTATGCTCACTTCAGGAGAACCATCACAAGTCCAGTGAACTGCTGGTTCGTTTTTATGTGATTTTGTAATAATTTCAACTTCTTTTGCAACCATAAAAGCAGAGTAAAAACCAAGTCCAAAATGACCTATAATTCCACTTTCACTTGCTCCTTTATCATCTTCATCTTTACCTTTATATTTTTCTAAAAACTCTTCAGCACCAGAAAAGGCTATTTCGTTGATATATTTTTTTATTTCATCTTCGGTCATTCCGACACCTTGATCTATTATAGTCAAAGTTTTTGCGTCTTTATCTAATTTCACTTCTAACTGTACATTATCCGCACTACCTTTAAATTCTCCTATTGAAGCTAAGTGTTTTAGTTTAAGTGTTGCATCGGTTGCATTAGAGATTAATTCTCTTAAAAATATCTCGTGATCTGAGTATAAAAACCTTTTGATTAGTGGAAATATATTATCTACTGCTACATTAATTTTTGTTTTTGCCATTTTATTATATTGTTTATTTGTTAATTCGTGTATTTGTTTATCTCTTGTAAGTTATTCAAATAAAGTACCAATTTTAGTTTGGTGACAATTTGACATAAAAAAACCACCTAAATTAATAGGTGGTTTTT
>CAYOFS010000065.1:0-10856 GCA_964403095.1 uncultured Flavobacteriaceae bacterium
TTGATAAGATTAGAAAATTTAAAAAATAAAATTTCAATTATTTTTTAAATTTTAATGTTAACAAAATTAAAGAGTTATTAACTTTATTGTTCAACTATTGAAAAAAAACTATCTTTGTGAAATAACTCAATAAAACATTTTAATATTATGGAAGAAAACAACACAGTAAATGAAGGTAAAACAATGGCAATTATTAGCTATATCACTTTAATAGGAACTATTATAGCATTTGTTATGAATAATAGTAAAAAGAATTCTTTTGCCCAATTTCACATTAGACAAATGATAGGTTTAGGCTTAATTGCCTTAATAAATCAATATACACTTACTAGGTTTGTGCCTATTGCAGGTATGGTTGTAGGAGTTGGACTTTTGATTCTATGGATTATAGGGTTTATTGGTGCTATTCAAGGTGAAGAAAAGAAAGTGCCGCTATTAGGCGTTCAATTTCAAGATTGGTTTAAAGGAATTTAATCTATATAAATTGAGTAATTTAATAAAAAAATCTATCAATTGTATTGATAGATTTTTTTATTAAATATGATTTACATTTCCCTTACAGTATTGATTTTATTCCAGATACTATTGCTAAGACAACAAATAAACCCGCAAGAATATAATTTATATTTTTAGCGATAAAAGCAGCTTTGTTTGCAATGACTTCTGCAAATGTAGCATAAATAGAGAATAATGAAAAGGCACCTAATACAGCTCCTATAACATACACAAGTGAATATGGTATTTCTAATAGCATATTCCATTTTTCTTGTCCGAGTTTAGCCATGCCTAAATAAAATGGTACTGCTAACATATTTAAGGAAGACATTCCCATACCAATAAGGTAGGTGTTTCCTTTTTTATTACTTCCTTCGGCTTTAAACTTTTTCTTTGCTTGCGAATAAAAGAAAAATGCCAACCCCATTAATACAAAAAATGCTATTTTACCAAGAAAACTAATGATTTTGGGTGTAATTTTTTCAGCAAAATAAACCGCTAAAAATGCTTGGATAATAACGATAGATGCAGCTCCTGCAGCGAATAGAATGCCTGCTTTTTTTCCTTTTTCAATACTTGTTTTCGCAGCTGTCATGTTCAGCATAGAAGGCGCTAAAAGTCCGATGAAAGCAGCAAGGTAACCAATAATAAAAGGTAATATATAATTCATTTCTGTGGATTTTAATTGTTGTGTGAAATTACGATAATAGGCTTATTTTAATGGAATATTTTCTAATACACTTAATAAGTATTTCCAATATTTTTGTGTTGATGATATACTTACACGTTCGTCTGGCGAATGAGCGCCTCTAATATTTGGTCCAAAAGAAATCATATCCATTTCTGGATAATGAGTGCCTAAAATACCACATTCTAATCCTGCATGACAGGCTAAAATATTTGGTTTTTCATTAAACATATTTTCATATAAACCTTCCATTACTTTTAAAATAGCAGAGTCTGGATTTGGTTTCCAACCAGGATATGTGCCGCTTAATTCTACATCGAAACAAGCTAATTCAAAACCACTTTGAATATGATATGCTAAGTCCATTTTTCCAGATTCAACGGAAGATCGTGTTAAGCAACCAATTTTAATTGCACCATCTTTTACAATAACTCTTGCGACATTGTTTGAGGTTTCAACTAAATTTTCAATATCAGGACTCATTCTAAAAACACCATTATGTATAGTGTAAATTGCTTTTAATAATAAGTCTTGCTCTTCTGTATTCATGGAAAATTTTGGAAGAACTGTATTTGCAATTAAAATTTGCAAGTCCTTTTCAATTGTTGCGTATTCTGCTTTAATTTCTGCTGAAACAAGATTATATATTTCTCCCATTGCATCTTCGTTATCGCAAATAATAATAGCATTACTTTCTCTAGGTATTGCATTTCTTAAGCTTCCGCCATCAATTTCAGAAACTAAAATGACATCTTTTAAAGCAAATAAAATTCTATTCATCATTTTGTTGGCATTTCCAAAACCTTTATGGATATCCATTCCACTATGACCGCCTTTTAAACCTTTTACAGTAATTTTAAACGCGTTAAATTTATTCGAAACATTAATTAAATCATATTTTTTGGTAGCTGTAATGTCAATTCCACCAGCACAACCAACACCAATTTCATCATCATCTTCAGTGTCTAAATTAAGTAATATTTCTCCATCTAAGTATCCTGCTTGTAAGCCAATTGCTCCAGTCATTCCTGTTTCTTCATCGATAGTGAATAAAGCTTCAATTGCAGGATGAGGTATATTATCAGCTTCTAAAATACTCATAATTGAAGCGACACCAATACCATTATCTGCTCCAAGTGTTGTCCCTTTTGCTTTAATCCAATCGCCATCAATATACATTTGAATACCTTGTGTGTCAAAATCAAATTCCGTATCATTATTTTTTTGACAAACCATATCTAAGTGCGATTGCATTACAATAGTTTTTCTGTTTTCCATGCCTTTAGTAGCAGGTTTTTTAATGATAACATTTCCAACTGGATCAACTTGTGTAGCTAAGTCTAATTTATTTCCAAAATCAACCATAAATTGACGGACTTTTTCTTCTTTTTTTGATGGTCTTGGAACTGCGTTTAAATCGGAAAAATTATTCCATAATCTTTTTGGTTCAGTATTTCTAATTTCGTTACTCATTATATTTATCTGTTTAATTGTCTAATTATTATAGTGTAATTGTTTTGAAAAATGTAGTATTCAAAACGTAACATTCAACAATTATATTTTTATAATTACCTCGTTTAAAGGTTTTCTTACTTTTTTAAGTTTACTCATAAAATCATCTTTTGCTCTATAGCCAACTGGTAGTAATAAAACGGATTGTAAATTTAATGTTTTTAAATTTAGTATTTCATTAAATTTTTCAGGATTAAAACCTTCCATTGGGCAAGCGTCAATTTTTTCTAGAGCACAAACAGTCATTAAGTTTCCTAAAGCAATATATGCTTGGTTTTTTGAGTCTTGTGTTTTTTGTTTGCTACTTTGTTTTGATATGCTATCTTTTAGGTGATTTCTAAATTTACAAATATCTTCATCTTTAATTTTTCTTATTTTTTTCTCTAATTCAAAATATGTATCAATGGTGTTTTCAGTTACTTGTTCATCAATACAAATTACTAAAAGGTGCGAACATTCAGTTATTTGGTTTTGAAAATAAGCATGTTCGACTAAACTATTTTTTATTTTTTGATCTTCAATAACAAGCATCTTTATTGGAAATAAACCAAATGAAGTAGCGGTTAGTTGAAAAGCTTTTTTTAATCGTTTTATTTTTTTTTCGGAAAGTTTTTTATTTGGGTTGAATTTTTTACAAGCATAACGCCATTTAAGTGCTTTTATAGTTTTCATATATTGAAAATAGTTTATTGGTTAGTTTGCTTTTTATCCTAAAGATTGCATATTAACCAGGTTAAAATAGGTTGCTTTATTGGTTATTAATTCTTGATGTGTTCCTTGTTCTACTATTTCTCCTTTTTTCATTACGACAATTAAATCGGCTTTTTGTATAGTAGATAATCTATGTGCAATTACAATAGATGTTCGGTTTTTCATTAGTTTTTCTAAAGCGTCTTGCACTGCTTTTTCAGATTCGGTATCTAAAGCAGAAGTTGCCTCGTCTAAAATCATTATTGGTGGGTTTTTAAGGATTGCTCTAGCAATTGAGATACGTTGTTTTTGTCCTCCAGAAAGTTTATTTCCACTATCGCCAATACTCGTTTGGTAGCCGTTTGGTTGTTCCATTATAAAGTCATGTGCATTAGCTATTTTTGCTGCGCTAATAATTTCTTCTTCGGATACATCTTTACCAAAAGCAATATTATTTGCAATAGTATCGTGAAATAAGATAGCGTCTTGCGTTACTAATCCCATTTGCTCTCTTAATGAATGCTTGGTTAAATCTTTAATGTTAATTCCGTCAATGATGATTTTTCCTTTAGCTACATCGTAAAAACGAGTAATTAGATTTGCAATAGTTGATTTTCCAGATCCAGATTGACCAACCAAAGCGATTGTTTTCCCTTTAGGGATAGTTAAAGAAAAGTTTTTTAATACATAATCGTCTTCGTATTTGAATGAGATATTTTCAAATTTAATTTCAGTATTAAAATCTTGTTTTATAATAGCATTATCCTTATCTTTCATTGGGTTTGGCTTGTCTAGTATTTCTAGAACACGTTGTGCAGCAGCATCTCCACGTTTCACACTATAACTAGCTCTTGAAATTGCTTTTGCTGGAGTTAGAATATTATACGCTAAGCCCATATATCCAATAAAAGCTCCTGCGTTTAGTGTTTTATCTACCAATACCATTTGTCCGCCGTACCATAATAAACCTGTAATTACAGCGATACCAAGAAACTCACTTGTTGGGCTTGCTAAATTTTGCCTATGCGCTAATGTATTGGAGTAATTATTGAAATTTGTAGTAGAACTATTAAATTTATTACTGAATGTTTTTTCACCATTAAAGCCTTTGATGATTTTTAATCCACTTAATGTTTCTTCTAAAATAGACACAAATCTACCTTGTTCTTTCTGTACTTTTGTAGAGTGCTTTTTTAACGTTTTTCCAACTAAAGAAATTAGATAACCAGAGATAGGTATAAAAACAAAAACAAAGACAGTTAGTTTAGCACTGATTGTAAACATGGCTATAATAGTGAATAGAATTGTTAAAGGTTCTCTCACTAATAATTCTAAAACACTTAGAAAGGAATGTTGAATTTCGTTAATATCACCTAAAATACGAGCCATAATATCTCCTTTTCTTTTTTCAGAAAAATAAGAAATAGGTAGTTTTAACATTTTATTATAGACATCATTTCGCAAATCTTTCAATACACCATTGCGTAAAAAAGTAATAAAATACATAGCTAAGTAACCAAAAATATTTTTCAATAAAAATGTAGCCATAATGCCTACTACCATATAGGTCAATGTGTTCATCTCTCCAAATTCGGCAGAATTAGTAGTTGCATAATAATTAGCTAAATCACTATAATATTCTTTTTTAACATCAAAATACTCAAAAAGCCCACTATACTCTTTGAGTATTGGTGTTTTTGTGATTTTAACAGTGTCATTATCAAACATTATATTTAGCATTGGGATTAATGCTAAAAAAGATAATGTGCCAAACAGTGCATAAAAAACATTACTTAAAATATTTAAGTATGCATATTTCTTATAAGGTAATGCGTAAGGTACTAGCCTTTTTAAATAATTATTTTTTTTATTCTTTTTCATCTACAAATTTAATTCTTTAATAATTCGTTGAATTTTAGAGTCTAATAGTGCTTCTGTTTTAACAGCGTCTTCTTTTTGGTTTAATTTAGCATTTACACTAAAATAGAATTTAATTTTAGGTTCTGTTCCGCTTGGTCTTGCAGCTACTTTTGTGCCTTTTTCTGTTTCGTAAATTAAAACATTTGATTTAGGAACTTCAATAGTTGTTTTGGAGTCATCAATTAAATTTTTTCTAATAGATGATTTGTAATCGTATAAATATTTTACTTTTTCACCATCTATCTTTAATATAGGGTTTGCTCTTTGGTCAATCATCATTTGTTTAATTTCTTCAGCTCCAGAAATTCCTTTTTTCACAATAGCAATTAAATGTTCTTTGTAGAATTTATTATCCACATAAATTTGCAGTAATTTTTCATACAAGCTACTGTTTTCATTTTTAGCAGATGCTGCAACTTCACAAGCTAATAAAGTAGCTGTAACAGCATCTTTATCTCTTACAAAATCACCAACCATATAACCAAAACTTTCTTCACCACCACCAATAAATTCTTGTTTGCCTTCGGCATCACGAATCATTTTGGCAATCCATTTAAAACCAGTTAATCCAACTTTGGTTTCTACATTATAACTTGCTGCAATATCATTTACTAAATGAGTTGATACAATAGTTGAGCCTATAAATTGATTTCCGTTAATTTTACCTGCTTCTTTCCATTTTTTTAATAAAAACTCGGTTAAAACACTTAACATTTGGTTTCCGTTAAGAAGTTTTATTTTATTATCTGTATCACGTATAGCGATGCCAATTCTATCACAGTCAGGATCTGTTCCTATTACAATGTCGGCTCCAATTTTATCGGCTAAATCGGTTGCCATTTTTAAAGCTGCTGGCTCTTCTGGATTAGGTGATTTTACTGTTGGAAAATCGCCATTTGGAATACGTTGTTCTTCTACAATATGTACATCGTTATAACCTGCTTGTTTTAAAGCTTCTGGTATAATTGTTATTGATGTTCCGTGTAATGATGTGAAAACTATTTTTAAATCATTTCGTCCTTTTGTCGAAGGAAATGTTCCATTCTCTACAGCTGCTTTTATAAAAGCATTATCTAAATCTACATCAATAGTTTCTATTAATGCGTTGTTTGCGTTAAAATTAATATCTATAAAATTGACTTTATTGATTTCGTTAATTATTTCTCCGTCTTGCGGTGGAACAATTTGTGCGCCATCGTTAAAATAAACTTTATATCCGTTATATTCTGGCGGATTATGTGAGGCAGTTAATACAATTCCAACATCACAGCCAAGATGTCTTACTGCAAATGATAGTTCTGGCGTTGGTCTGAGTTTAGAAAATAAATAGACTTTAATTCCATTAGCCGAAAAAACATCAGCTACAGCTTTAGAAAATTCACTTGAATTATGTCTACAATCATATGCAATAGCAACTTTTAATTCTTTATTAGGAAATATTTTTTTAAGGTAGTTTGATATTCCTTGTGTGTTTTTTCCAAGCGTATATTTATTAATGCGATTGGTTCCTACGCCCATTATTCCACGCATTCCTCCAGTGCCAAATTCTAGGTTTTTGTAAAAACTTTCGGTAATATTATTTGTATTTATTAAATTTCGAACTTCCTTTTGCGTTGCTGTATCAAAAGGTTCTTTCAGCCATGATTTAGCTATTTGTTCTATTTTACTTTTATTCATTTTGTATTTTAATAAGAGTGTAAAGGTAGGAAAAAGACTGAAGACCGAAGAGTTTAACTTTCAAAAAATAAAGTATTACAAATTCAAGTTTTCTTTGATGTTGTAACGTTCTTGATTTTTGCTATTTCTTAAAACAATTTCACCAATAAATCCTGCTAAAAATAATTGTGTACCAATAACCATTGCGATTAGGGATATGTAAAACCAAGGGTTATCCGTTATAAGTCGTGCTGATGTTTCAAAATAAAAGACAGTTAATAATTTAGATATACCAATATACAAAGCGGCTGAAAAACCAATAAAAAACATAAAACTTCCTAAAAGACCGAACAAGTGCATTGGTCTTTTCCCGAATTTTGATAAGAACCAAATAGTTATTAAATCAAGAAATCCGTTAAAAAAACGTTCAATACCGAACTTAGTTGTTCCGTATTTTCTTGCTTGATGAATTACTACTTTTTCGTCTATTTTAGTAAAACCTGCATTTTTAGCGAGTACAGGAATATATCTATGCATTTCGCCATAAACATCTACATTTTTAACTACTTCGTTTTTATAGGCTTTAAGTCCGCAATTAAAATCGTGTAGTTTTAAACCTGATGTTTTTCTTGCTGCAGCGTTAAATAATTTAGAAGGTATGTTTTTTCTGATTTTAGAATCGTAACGCTTTTTTTTCCACCCAGAAATTAAATCATAGTTGTCTTTTATGATTAAATCATAGAGTTCTGGTATTTCATCTGGACTATCTTGCAAGTCCGCATCCATAGTAATTACAACATCTCCTTGTACAATCTTAAAAGCAGCATTTAAAGCTTGGGATTTTCCGTAATTTGTTTGAAAACGAATTCCTTTTACATTGTTGTTTTTTTGTGATAATTCAGAAATAATTTTCCATGAATTATCTGTACTTCCATCATCAATAAAAATAATTTCATACGTATAGTTATTGCTTTTCATCACCTTGACAATCCAATTGTGTAATTCGGGCAATGATTCGTCTTCGTTTAATAAGGGGATAACTATGGATAAATTCATTTTAATGTGTTCTTAATTCTGGATCTTTCTTTTTAAATATTGCTGACAAAATTAAGCCAAAAATTAGATAAGCAGCAACCGATTTAAAAAAAGATTTGATTTGCTCTACAAATACATATTGATTGCCGTTTTGCATTTGCTCAATAGAGTTGTCAAAACTTTGCTCTGTACTTTCAATAGTTGCTTCTGGAGTGTTTCGGTTGTACATTGCTTGTAATGTTCTATCTTTTTGTTTTTCCAAGCCTTCTACTTGAATTTGCTGCACTACTTTTTGAAAATCAGTATCAATAACATTAAACACAAGAATACTTGTTAATGTAGAAATAAATAAACCTAAAGCAATGGTAATGGTGTAATTTTTTAGTGATTCTTTAAAAGAAATAAAACCACCTAGTTTTTTTTTAGCCGAAATAATTGCGATAAGTCCAAAAATAGGTACAGATAATAAAAGTATTGCAAGCATCCAATAACTAAAATACATGGAGTTGTCTATTGCATAGCTATAAGCGGTAAATAAAGATAAGATCACTCCTAATATAATTCCGTAATTAAGATTTAGTTTATTTGGTAAAGGTTGATTGTTCATAAAAGAAGTATTTTAAGTTAAATTGATAGTTGATACCAAATTAGTGTGAAAAATTAAAAAATTGTTACATTTTTTATTGCGTAATAAAAATTGAGTTGTATCTTTGCAACGGCAAGTCCTACACAACTAGCTCCCTTTGAATCCTCCAGGGCGGGAACGCAGCAAAGGTATTAGGTTGTAGCAGTGTGATGTAGGTAGCTTGCCATTTTTTATGCCTTAAAGTTTTTATTAAAAAAATTAAGCATTATTTTTTCTAATTGATTAAATTGTCCGTCAGCAAGAAATAATTCTTTTACTTCGTTTAATAAAGTGTCAATATCATTTTTTGAATAATTGAATTTTTTAAGATTGTGTGTTATTTTATCCAAACTTTGAATGTCATTATCTTTTTCAAATTCAGCATAAATTTTATTATACTGCTTTTTATCTACTAGTTCTTCAATAATGTCTTTTTCTGTATCTGTTACAATGTAATCTGCTTTTGCGGCATACAAAAACAAATACGCTTTAAATTCATTATTTGCCCATTCTGTATTTATTTCACTCATTTTTATTTTATTTACGATTAGGATAAAATTACGGAATTTTATTTATTTATTAGGTGTTTAAAGTCTAATTATTTTTAATTTAGCAATATGTTATTTTATATTGAAAAATAACAACGAACGTATGAATCATTCATAATAACCAATTAATAATTTCAAGAAAAATGATCAATCTGAATGCACATGTTCCAAATTAAATAATAAAATTAACACATGAAAAAAGTCGTTTTAATTACAGGAGCATCTTCGGGAATTGGTAAAGCTATTGGTGAATATTTAAGTAGTCAAGAGTATATTGTTTATGGTACAAGTAGAAATCCTGACAAGTATTTAAACTCCGCTTTTAAGTTACTACAATTAGATGTAAATGATGTGAAATCTATTGAAAAAACAATAAATTATATTATTGATAAAGAAGGTAGCATACATGTTTTGATAAATAATGCAGGTAAAGGAATTACAGGTCCTTTAGAGGAAACACCATTAAGTGAAATTAAGAGTAATTTTGCAACCAATTTTTTTGGTGTAATGCAAGTTTGTAATGCTATTTTACCAAAGATGCGTAAACAGAAAAACGGACTAATTATTAATGTTACTTCTATTGCGGGCGATATGGGTTTGCCTTATAGAGGGATTTATTCCGCTTCAAAAGCAGCTTTATCTGTTTATACAGAAACCTTACGATTAGAAACAAAACAATTTAATATTAATATAGTTGATGTTGCACCAGGAGATTTTGCTACTAATATTGCAGCAGGAAGATTTCATACGCCTTTATTTGAAAACTCGGCTTATAAAAAACAATACGAAAAAGTACTACAACAAATTGATGATGAGGTTGATGAGGGTTTGCAGCCAGTTGTAATGGCGAAAGCTATTGCGAAAATAATTAATTCACCTTTGCCAAAAGCAAAATACCGAATTGGTAGTTTTTTACAAAGAATAGCTTATAAAATAAAATTTTTGTTGCCTAATTCTATTTTTGAAAAAATAATGATGAAGCAGTATGAGATGTGAGTAATATTATTATATTTGTGGTGTAATTGTAAAAAAAAACACAATGAGGTATTTTTTAATAATATTTTCACTAATGACTTTTAGTCTTTTTTCACAAAATAACGTAAAAAAAGACACACTTAATAGAGCTAAAAACACTGTTTATTATGAGTTTTTTGGGATTTCTGGATCTCCGTACTCTTTACAATATGACAGGGTAATTTATCAAGCCCCAAGTTATTATATAAATGTATCTGGCGGCTTTGGATTTTATAATTATGGCGGAAGTAAAAAATATAGCTTCCCTTTTTCTATCAATTCAACTACAGGAAAGAAAAACAATCATTTTGAATTTGGATTAGCCTTTATTTATAAAAATGAAGAAAATCAAAAATATACAAACCCGAATGTAATATTTTTTGGACCAAAACTTGGATATAAATATCAAAAAAGACATGGAAGCGGAGTGTTTGTTAAATCAGGTGTGAATTTTATGCTTGGTACAATACATTTGCAATCTAAAAAAACAGATTGTGGCTTGTTTGGGTGTGATTTTTTAGATAATTTATTTTATTTACTTGGTGTCAGTGTGGGATATTCATTTTAATTATCTAGTCAATGTTTTTTTACAAAGAGGTTTTTACTCAAAAATAATAGTGGTTCTACCCTTATTTGTGTGGAAATGTTAAATTTGCAGTAAAATAATAAATTA
>CAYOFS010000066.1:0-3574 GCA_964403095.1 uncultured Flavobacteriaceae bacterium
TATCAAAGTTTACTTTTGTTTTTAATAAGGTAGCTTTATATAGATTATTTGAAGTTTTTTTTAAGTCCATTAACTTAAAACTAGTTCCATTAATAATCAAAGGCATATTTTTATAAATAAAGCGTCTATTATTTTTATTTACATTATCAAGCGTTCCATTATGCTTTATAATATTAATACCATCACTACCAATAGTACCACTAATAGTTCTAAAATCATTAAACGTATTGTTTTTATTGTAATCGAGAAGCACTACACTAAAATTACCATACTTGCTTTTAACATTTGCTTTTAGCGTATGAATAGTTTCTTTATTATAATAGTCTTTATCCGTTTTAGTAATTGTTTTTGAAACAAAGTCACTATCTTTTGGTTTGCTCCAAGTTTTTGAATTATTTATTCCTTTTATATTAAAAATAATTTCGATTCCTTCTTGAGAAAAAGCCTGACAGCTAATTAAAAATATTAATATGGCAAGCCTATATTTATTCATAAATTATTTCAAATCTACATACATATTCGAAAAATATGGATTACCTAGATTACTATCTGCTATTGTTTTACGTGATGTAAAATTACTTTTATTTACAGGTCTTCTCAATCCTAAAATTTTATTAATAGCCAATTCAAATAGAGGTTCTGTTGGATTACCTATTTGTCCTAAATTAGCAAAATCTTCGTTTAAAACATTTTCAGGAATAAAACCATTAGGTTCATTTTGCCCTAATTTATTTACAACCTCTAATACAATTGGTTGCATTGCATAACGATGATTTGGGTTTAATGAACTATGACTTCTATTATAATTATCCGAATCGTATAAAGTTACAGAGCCAGCATATTTACCATGTGTAGTTGTTCCAACTAAATTAACATTAATATATGGTTTTAATCCATTTATAACTAATTCACTTGCCGAAGCCGAACGCTCCGTTACAATAATAGTAACTTCGTCTAAATTTAAGCTATTAATATTATCGCCATTATAAAGTTTATTGGTAAAATTATTAATTAAATAACCTTGTTGCTCTGCTTCAAAATAACTTTGCCATTTTGAATTCCATATTTTTTTAGCAAATAATTCATTATTAAATTGCCCAGTAATCATACTTGCTAAATTAACAGCTGTTTGTACAGAACCGCCACCATTATAACGTAAGTCTAATACTAAATCAGTAATATTTTCATTTTTTAATTGAAGAATTGCCGCATTTAATTCATTATCATAATTAGCTACAAACTGATTGTAAAAAATATAACCAATTTTATGATTATCGACTTCATGTATTGTAACAGTATGTATTGGGTTTATACTTAAAACCTCCTTATTTAAAGTAACATTTACATTATTTGGCGTTATGCTAATCACAGAACCTGATTGACTAAAATTTCCAAAATTAACAGTATAACTTTCAGCAGATAATAAATCTTTGTAATTATCAATAGTTAATTGTGAACTATTAATTCCGTAAATAATATCACCACGTTGTACGCCTAAATTTGCAGCCTCTGAATTTGGCGTTACATACCTAACATAACCAAAAACATCCGATGAATTTTCCTCATATCTAACTAGTCCAAAATGCATTCCGTTACTTTTTTGTACTCCCGCAAAAAGCTGTTCTAAAGCTATATAATCGGTTACAATCCAACTCCATTTATCTGTTTGTCCACGCTTAAACAATAGTTTTTCAAACAAGTCATTTGGTGTTTCATTAGACACAAAATTATCTAGGTCATTTTGATTAGAAAATCGAGTATCTTGTAAATCTTCTACATCATTTTGCCATAAATAATAAGCATTTAAGCCTTTCCAAATAAAATTTTGGACTTCTAATTCGGGACTTACTTTTTTAGATTCGTCACAACTCGTAAAACTTATTAATACTAATAAAGTGATGATGATTTTATAAAGATTATTCATTTTTGTTTTTTTAGTTGTTTTAATATAACGGCTAAAATTAATAAAATATTATTGATTTAATGATAAATACTCATTTTAAAAGTCCTTAAAGTTTCAATATCAATATCAAACTGACATTTTGACATTAAAAATGTCAGAAAAAACATTAAAATTCCATTGGCACAACTATTGACTATTCATAGTTGTTAAAGAAAATTAATAAAAAAACTAAAATATAAAATATAAAAATTATGAATAAAATAATAGGAATAGATTTAGGTACAACAAACTCATGTGTTTCTGTAATGGAAGGAAATGAAGCTGTTGTAATTCCAAATGCAGAAGGAAAAAGAACAACACCTTCTATTGTAGCATTTATTGAAGGTGGAGAGCGTAAAGTTGGAGATCCTGCAAAAAGACAAGCAGTAACAAATCCAACAAAAACAATAGCTTCTATCAAACGTTTTATGGGGAATAAATTCTCAGGATGTAAAACAGAAATTGAAAGAGTACCTTATAAAGTAGTCAAGGGAGATAATGACACTCCAAGAGTTGATATTGATGGTAGATTATATACACCACAAGAAATATCAGCAATGGTATTACAAAAAATGAAAAAAACAGCCGAAGACTATTTAGGTCATGATGTTACCGAAGCAGTTATTACTGTTCCTGCATATTTTAACGATGCACAACGTCAAGCAACCAAAGAAGCTGGACAAATTGCAGGTTTAAAAGTTGCTCGTATCATTAATGAACCAACCGCAGCTGCTTTAGCTTACGGAATGGACAAAGCAAATGAAGATAAAGTAATTGCTGTTTATGATTTAGGTGGAGGAACATTCGATGTTTCAATCTTAGAGATTGGTGATGGCGTTTTTGAAGTATTATCTACAAATGGAGATACGCATTTAGGAGGAGATGATTTTGATCAAGTAATAATTGATTGGTTAGCTGATGGATTTAATAAAGATGAAAACATTGATTTACGTAAAGACCCAATGGCTTTACAACGTTTAAAAGAAGCCGCTGAAAAAGCTAAAATTGAATTATCATCTGCAACACAAACAGAAATTAATTTACCTTATGTAACAGCAACAGCATCTGGACCAAAACACTTAGTTAAAACATTAACAAGAGCTGAATTTGAAAAATTAGCTGATGACTTAATTAAACGTTCAATGGCTCCAGTAGCAAAAGCATTAAAAGATGCTGATTTATCTACAAGCGAAATTGACGAAGTAATCTTAGTTGGTGGTTCTACTCGTATTCCAAGAATACAAGAAGAAGTGAAAAAATTCTTTGGAAAAGAACCAAATAAAGGTGTAAACCCTGATGAAGTAGTTGCTATTGGAGCAGCAATTCAAGGTGGTGTTTTAACTGGTGATGTAAAAGATGTATTATTATTAGATGTTACACCTTTATCTTTAGGTATTGAAACTATGGGTAATGTATTCACAAAATTAATTGATGCAAATACAACAATTCCAACTAAAAAATCACAAGTATTTTCTACTGCAGTAGACAATCAACCATCTGTTGAAATCCATGTTCTACAAGGAGAAAGAGCAATGGCTGTTGATAATAAAACAATTGGTAAATTTCATTTAGATGGAATTCCACCTGCGGGAAGAGGAATACCTCAAATTGAAGTAACTTTTGATATTGATG
>CAYOFS010000066.1:3584-6328 GCA_964403095.1 uncultured Flavobacteriaceae bacterium
AAATGGTTTAATCAATGTTTCGGCAAAAGATAAAGGAACAGGTAAAGAGCATAACATTAGAATTGAAGCTTCTTCTGGTTTAACCGAAGAAGAAATCAAAAAAATGAAAGCGGATGCTGAAGCAAATGCTGAAGCTGATAAAAAAGTTAGAGAAAATGCTGAAAAAATTAACGCTGCAGATTCAATGATTTTTCAAACAGAGAAACAATTAAAAGAGTTTGGTGAAAAATTATCAGCCGATAAAAAAGCGCCTATCGAATCTTCTTTAGAGGAATTGAAAAAAGCACACGAAAGCAAAGATATTTCTCAAATTGATACTGCAATGGAAAAAATTAACGAAGCATGGAAAGCTGCAAGTGAAGAAATGTACAAAGCAGAACAAGAAGCAAACCCTGGCGCACAACCAGATGCAAATGCTGGAGATGATGCACAAGCAGACAATGTTGAAGATGTTGATTTTGAAGAAGTAAAAGAAGACTAATCTATTTTTATTTTAAAATTAAAAGCCTGTTTAATAATATTATTAAACAGGCTTTTTTTATTTTTATGAAAATTTAGAGTAACTTATTAATTTCGGTTTATTTACAGTTGATTCTATTACAAAGCCTAAATTCAATAAATATAAGAATGGTCAATATTTTTTACATCGAAGTTGGGCTAACAATTACTCTTTCATTTTATATTTGTTGCAAAACTTATATAGGTAGTTATTAATCATATCTTTTAAAAATTTGTAGATTTTGATACACTATTATCTGAATACCATTTAATATCCTGTTTAAAACTAAGTGCTTTATAAAACATTTTATACATGCTATCAACATATTGAGTATTCTAATTTATAATATTTTGATTGAAACTACTTGCTCCCTGAAACATCATTGCCATATTTTTAATATTTTCAGTATTCCAATAACAAATATTACTATTAAAATTAGTTGCTTGAGAAAACATGAAACTCATATTCTCAATATCTTTGGTATTCCAATTACTAATATCCCCTTCAAACATTGCTTTATTAAACATAAATGACATATCATTAACCTGAGAAGTATCCCAACTATTAATATCTTGATTGAAATTTGTTGCTCCAGAAAAAAGACCAGCCATGTTCATTACATTTGAAGTGTCCCAATTACCTATGTTTTGATTAAACTTACTTGCATTTTCAAACATTCCGTCCATATCAATCACTTTAGAAAGGTCAGGCTTATCAGTTGTTTTACTAATCATATTTTCACAACCTCAAAACATACCATTTACAGAAACCCATTGTTGATTTCCCCATTGATTAATTTCAATAAGTTTCAATTTATCTCCTTCATTCTTAAATGAAAAATGAGGAAAAAGACCATTAATTATAATAGTATAAATTTCTGGTTTTTTAAAATCATGAGTAACACTATTTTCTAATTGTTTTTCTTCAAACACACCGTCATTATTCCAGTCAACATTATAATAATAAACTCCCGAAACAACAGGAATTATAATTGAACTGTTATTTGAAATTCCTTTTTTTGTTGTATCCCAAGTTATAACAAAATCGGACAGTCTATTGGTTGAGTCTAAATTTTCATTTTGAGAGAATGATGAAATAGAAATTAAAAATGTTATAAAAATAAAATATTTAATTGAGTTTTTCATAAGTGTGAGTTTTATCAAGTTGTTATTAATACACTGCTAATGTATTTAACCTTAATATAACTCAGCAATACGATTTATAATTGTAATGATGGTTTTGTAAGTGTTTTATTTACTATACAAAGAACTTTTAAATTATCGTTTCAACGTAAAGTGACCTTTTACCTGTTCACCATCGGTAAACTGAACTAAATACCAATAATCATTAGTTGGCATAGCTATACCATTATAAGTTCCATCCCAACCATTATCGTTTTGATGAAGCTTTTTTAATACTTTTCCAAAGCGACCCATTACATAAATAGCCTCTATAGTTTTATAATGATTTGTTACCATCCAATATTCATTATCTCCATCTCCGTTTGGTGTAAAGAATAGATCTGCATTGGTTGCTTTTTCTGTTGTAAAATGAACCTCATCACAATCTATAGCCATTCCATAATCATTATAAGCAACAACAGTTACGTAGTAATCTAGGCTTTCTAACCAATTAGTTGTTGGTGTATATTCCGTTACGTTTCCTAAATCAAGTAAGTCTGCTATGTTTATTCCTCCTGAAAATACAGTACCTATATTGATATAATATCCTGTTGCGTTTGGCACAGCATCCCAAGTTATTGGTGCATTTAATAAGACTTTGTCGTCATTATCGTCTGGTGATGTTATAGTAGTACAATCTGGTAAAGAAATATCAATGGTAGTTATCGTGGAAAAATTTGTTTCAATTGAATTTTGTGCTGTTCCATTGTTGTTATAAGCAATTACAGTTACATAATAAGTAGTATCTGGATCAAAATCTATTGCAGGATTGTAAGTAGTTACATTTCCTAAATCGGTAATATTAAGCACTTCACTTCCACCTGGAGTTGTACCAATAATGATGTAGTAACCTGTTGCAGTATTGCTTGCTGTCCAAGATAGATCTGTATCAGTAGCAATGTCTGTTGCTCCATCTGAAGGGTTTATAAGTTGTGTTACATCTGGTAAAGTTGTTACACTTGCTCCTGTTGTAAAACTAGTTTCCGTACACGTTGTTGCGTTTCCTACTGCATTGTATGCGATTACAGTTACAAAATATTGCTGATTTTCTGCAAAATCGGTTG
>CAYOFS010000066.1:6428-10715 GCA_964403095.1 uncultured Flavobacteriaceae bacterium
TGCTGTCCACGTTAAATTGGTATTGATCGCTACGTTTGTTTGTGCGTCTGATGGCATTGTTAATTGGGTACAGTTTGGAACTGTTGGGCAATCTAAATTACCATCGGCAATAATCCAACCATCGGCAATTAAAGCAGTTCTTGCAGTATCGCCTAAACACCAATTGCTACTTGAATCAAGTGGAACATTGGCGTTATGAATATTACCTTGCCAACCTATTAATAAATTATCATAATTTGCTTTTGAAAAATTATACGCACCAGATAGCATACTATTTGCATCTGTTAAACTACTGATATTCCAATTTTCTAAATTTTGATTAAAATTTGATGCATTCCAAAATAGTCTACCCATCAAAATTACAGCAGATGTGTTCCACGAACCAATGTCTTGATTGAAATTTGTAGCATTAGAAAACATATTTCTCATATCTGTAACGTTAGAAACAGTCCAAGTAGCAATGTTTTGATTGAAATTTGTAGCGTGACTAAACACTCCATACATATTATCAACACTAGATGTATTCCAATTATTAATTGGTTTGTTAAATGCTGTTGCAAATTGAAACATCGATTCTATACTCGTAACATTAGATGTATTCCAATTATCCAAATCTTGATTAAAGTTCGTTGCTCCAGCAAATAGATTTGCCATAGAGGTAATATTACTTGTATTCCAATGATTGATGTCTTGATTTAAAGAGGAACAATCATAAAACATTCTACTCATTGATGTTGCTAATGATAAATCTGGTGCATCTGGATCTACAGATAGCACTTCTAAATTAGTACAACCATCAAAAGCATTAGCCATACTCGTCCATACTTGATTTCCCCATTGGTCAACGGATAGTATTTTGTCTTTATCTCCTGTATTGATAAAAAATATTCTTGGAAAATCACCTTGTATTCTTATGGTGTAAGTGCCTTCGTTGCCAACGCCAAAATCGTGTGTTACGTTGCCTGTTAATCCAAATTCATCAAAAGTACCGTCATTATTCCAATCTACATCGTAATTGTAAGTCTCTCCAGAAAAGGTTGGAATGGTTATCGATGTACTGTTTGATGATCCTAGGTTATCGGTTTTCCACGTGGTTACGAAGTCGTTTGGGCTTAGGGTAACTGAGCAAGTTGGGTCTAATCCGCCATCATTAATTGTTCCTGATGAACCCCAACCATCAGCTATTAAAGCAGTTCTTGCGGTTTCTCCGTTGCAATAAACACTATAACCACCATCAAATGGTACGTTATTATTATGATTATTATCTTCCCAACCTATTAATAAGGCATCGTAGTTTGCTGTAGATAATGTTATTCCAGCAAACATACTTGTAGCATTGGTTAAACTCGCTATATCCCAAATGCCTAAGTTTTGATCAAAAATGGAAGCATTATAAAACATATAAGACATATTTTCTACTAATGAAGTATTCCAAGCCGATAAATCTTGATTGAATATTACAGCACCATTAAACATATAAGACATATTAGTTACTGCTGAAGTGGTCCAAGCGCTTATATCTTTTTCAAAACTTGTTGCTCCAGCAAACATAGAATGCATATTTTGCACATTACTTACATCCCAATTTAAGTCTTGATTAAAACTGGTTGCATTAGAAAACATATAAGACATATCGGTTATTGTAGAAGTGTCCCAATTTAAAAGTTGGTCTAGACTTGTACAACCGTAAAACATATTAGAAGTATCGGTTATTAAGGTTAAATCTGGAATGTCAGTAGCATTTATTTCCAAGTTTATACAACTACGAAAAGCATTGTCTAGATTGACCCATTGTTGATTTCCCCATTGTTCTACAGATAAAAGTTTTTCTTTATCAAAACTACTTGAGAAATGAATGGTTGGAAAACTACCTTGTATTCTTATTGTATAAGTGCCTGTTGTACCAAAATCGTGCGTTACATTCCCTATAGCATCAGTTTGTTCAAAAACACCGTCGTTATTCCAATCAATATCATATAAAAAACCTGCTCCAAATGCTGTTATGGTGTATTCCGTATTACTTGATGCACCTTGATTATCTGTTTTTATTTTGATTACAAAATCGTCTAGACTTAAAGTCGATGGCGTTACATTTAAAGTAATATCGTTTCTATAAATAGTTAAATCGGTTACTATGTTACTCGTTACACGGCAATTATAAATACCAGCATCGGTTAATTGGATGTTGTTTATTTGTAAAGTTGCTGTTTGTGTACCTGTAAAACTGCCTGTATTGGTTAAAGCAGTTGTTCCTTTATACCATTGGTAATTATTTTGTGAACCGCTACAGGTTACGGTCATTGTGGTGTTATTACCTACATTTTTATTTTGAGTGTCTATGGTGTTTACTTTGGCTTGGGGATGGTCAACAAATCCAACAGAAAGGTTGTTATCATAATGTACAAATTCGTTTTCATAATCGCCAAACTGAAAAGCGTTTCCGCCAATTTGAAACCAAGAAAGTGATGCAATCCCTGTAAAGTCTGGTACTGTGCCAGACATATTATCATTATACGAAACAAAAAACCAGTTAAGGTTTGGCATTGAAGCATATGCTACAGGTATAGCGCCTGTAAAATTATTGTTTTGATAATAAATATTTTGCAATGAATTTATAGATGCGATTGTTGATGGTATATTTCCATCTAATTGGTTGTCATCTAAATAAAGTCCTGTTAAATTAGATAACGAACCTAATTGAACAGGCACATTTCCATCCAATTGATTGGAAGATAAGTCTAAAACTTTTAGCGGTGTAATATTTCCTAATTCCACTGGTATGTTCCCAGTTAATATATTATCACCTAAATATAGGTATTGAAGACTAGACATATTCTCGAAAGTAGTCGGTATATTACTCGAAAGTTGATTGTTATTTAAATATAGTTTTGTTAATGTTGTTAAATCTCCTATTTCTGACGGTATTGCTCCATTTAATTCATTTTGATCTAATTCAAGGCGATCTAAACTTGAAAGTTGTCCTATTTCAATTGGAATGGTACCTGTTAGTTTATTTTGACCGGCTAAAAACTGAGTTAATGATGTTAAATTTCCAATGGTTGATGGAATACTTCCTGAAACACCAAAATTACCAGAAGTGTCTTTGTTTTCTTTAATATTAAAGTAATCTAAATTTACTAAATTACCTATCGATGCAGGTATGGTGCTTGTAATTTTATTCCTAGATAAGTTTAAATAGTTAAGATTTGTTAAATTACCTATTTCAGTTGGTATTGTAGTAAAATTATTCCTATCTAATGAAAGATGTTCTAAGGCACTCATTCCTCCAATTGAAGCTGCTAATGGACCAGAAAAATTATTGGTATATGCTCTAAATCGTTTTAAAGAAGTTAAGTTTGAAAAATTAGCAGGTATATTACCGTCAAGATTACAATGCGACATATACAATTGCTCTAAATTGGAAAGATTTCCAATGGCTGGCTGAAGTGTTGTGCCAGATAAATTGGCATAACTTAAGTGTAATTTTATCAATTCAGAAAAATCACCAATTTCTGGTGGTACAGCACCAATTAAATTATTTTCTCCAGATGCAAAAGCACTTAATCTGAGTTCGGTTACGTGGTCTTGACCGCTAATGTTGGTTATGGTTATTCCGTACCAAGCATTGGTTGGGCATTGTGTAAAATCCCAATTATCATTTGGATCTACGCCATCGGTTTCACTTGTCCAGTTTGTTCCGCCTAAAGCAGTAAAAACGGCTTGCAATGCATCAATTTCGGATTGTGGAATGGAACACGGTGGATTGGCTACATTTAAAGTAATATCGTTTCTATAAATCGTTAAATCGGTTACAATGTTACTGGTTACACGGCAATGATACGTGCCAGTATCGGTTAACTGGAGGTTGTTAATTTGTAAGGTTACTGTTTGTGTTCCAATAAAATTTCCTGTATTGGTTAAAGCCGATGTGCCTTTATACCATTGGTAATTGTTTTGTGAACCGCTACAAGTTACGGTCATTGTGGTATTATCACCTATGTTTTTGTTTTGGGTATCTATGGTGTTTACTTTGGCTTGTGGACCCGAGTAAAAACCAGGAATATTTGTATCGTACCAAGGAAATTCATTTTCAAAATCATCAAATTCATAAAAATTATTTGAAAAATTAAAAGCAGTTAGGCTTATTGAAGATGTGAAATTTGGTATAGTGCCCGAAAATTGGTTATTTCGTAAGTTTAATTCTTCTATTGTAGTATTTGCAAGTGTGTTTGGTATTGAACCAGTAAATTGATTGTATTGTAATCTTAACTTTCTTAATGTTGCTAT
>CAYOFS010000067.1:0-10692 GCA_964403095.1 uncultured Flavobacteriaceae bacterium
TATCTTTACCTAAGGCGGCAGTCCAAAAATGAAATTCAGGAAGCAATAGAACCAAGAACAGAGAAAAAAGAACAGAGAACAGAGAACAGAGAACAGAGAACAGAGAACAACAAACAACATTTAACATTGAACTTCTAAATCAAAAAATTAAAACTAACCCAAAAGCGTACTTACACGAGCTTTTTTCATCTTACGGATTTACAAATACCACAGATATTAAAAATTTACTTACTGCACAAAGTGGAAAACAAGTGTTTTCAAAAACACATCGGTTAATTAAAAATAGAGGTGATTTATTGTTAGTGGAAAATAGAGAAGAGAAAAAAGAAAAGAGAATAGAGATCGCCATAAATGATAAAAGATTCAACATTCAAAACAAAACATTTAACATTCAAAACGAAACATTTAAAACGAAACATTTAGAACGCAACATTCAAAACACAACATTTAACATTCAAATAGATAAATCTTTATTAAAATTCCCTTTAATTGTAAGAAAATGGCAAAAAGGCGACTATTTTTACCCAATAGGAATGACAGGGAAAAAGAAACTGAGCAAGTATTTTAAAGATGAAAAGTTATCGCTATTAGAAAAAGAAAATATTTGGTTACTTTTGTCTGATACTAAAATAGTTTGGGTAATCGGAATGCGGCAAGATGAACGCTTTAAATTAACCAAAACAACAACTAATATTACTAAAATAACTCTTCTTTAATAAGTAGAGTGTTTTATAAAAAAAATCGTTTTAATTACAAAACCAACCATTATGAATAAACTATTAACATTATTTATTGCTTTATTTATTACAAGTATTACTACATTTTCTCAAAACGATTTTAAAGAACCTATTACTTGGAAAACACACGCCGAAAAAATTAATGATACCGAATATTATTTAATTTTTGAAGCTGAAATTGAAGACAAATGGCACTTGTACTCACAATACAATCCAGAAGGAGCTTCTTTACCTGTAGAGTTTGATAGCGACCAAAAGGGAAAATTATTTGAATTTGTAGGAAAAGCTTTAGAAAGTGAAACTCATAAAGAATATAGTGAAGTTTGGAAAAAAGAAGAAATTTTCTTTTCTAATAAAGCAACACTAAAACAACGAATAAAGCTCTTAAAACCCAATGTATTAAAAGTTCAACTAACACTTTACGGACAAGTTTGTAAGGTATCATGTATTCAAGTAGAAGAAAACGCTAGCTTTGATTTAACAACAGCAATTCCTGTTAAGAAACAAGATGCTAAAACTGAAAACACGGAGGCTTTTAGCACTTTAAGTAATAAAACAGCGAAACTAAATGATGCAAACCCAATAACATTCACAACATCAGTTGAAAAAATAAACGATAAAGAATATTATTTAATATATAAAGCAAAAATAGCGGATAAATGGCATTTGTATTCACAACACAATCCTAAAGACGCATCAGAACCAATTGCTATTGATAGTGAACAAAAAGGAAAATTATTTAATTTTGTAGGTAAAGCTTTAGAGAGTGAAACTCACAAAGAATATAGTGAAGTTTGGAAAAAAGAAGAAATTTTCTTTTCTAACGAAGCTGTTTTAAAACAAAAGATTAAACTACTAAAAGATAATATTAAAGAAGTAGAGGTTTCTTTATATGGTCAAGTTTGTAAAGGTAGTTGTATACAAATAGAAGAAACTGTAAAATTTGATTTAACAAAAGCGACTGCTGTTACCGAAATAAAATCGAGTAGTAACAATAGTGAGCCTAAAGAGGAAAAAAAAGGCATGCTAATGCTGTTTTTAGGTAGTTTTATTGCTGGTTTAGCCGCACTTTTAACTCCTTGTGTTTTCCCAATGATACCAATGACGGTAAGTTTTTTCACCAAACAAAGCAAATCAAAAGCACAAGGAATAAAAAATGCTGTTATTTATGGCTTGGCAATTATTTTTATCTATGTAGTAATTGGCTTATTAGTAAGTGTCATTTTTGGTGCAGATGCCTTAAATGAGCTATCTACAAACCCTTGGTTTAATATTATTTTCTTTGTATTATTAGTTGTTTTTGCTGTTTCCTTTTTAGGAGCTTTTGAAATAATGCTACCAAATTCTTGGGCAAACAAAGTCGATAATCAAGCAGATAGAGGTGGAATAATTGGTATATTATTTATGGCATTAGCCTTAGCAATAGTTTCCTTTTCTTGTACTGGACCATTAGTTGGCTCTGCCTTAGTTGCCGCTGCCTCGACTGGTGAATATTTAGCTCCAATTATTAGCATGTTAGGTTTTTCTATAGCAATTGCCTTACCTTTTGCCTTATTTGCAGCTTTTCCAGGCTGGTTAAATTCACTACCAAAATCTGGTGGTTGGTTAAATACAGTAAAAGTTGTTTTAGGGTTTTTAGAATTAGCTTTAGCTTTCAAATTCTTATCAAATGCCGATTTAGTTTTAGATTTACACTTATTAGATCGTGAAACATTCTTAGCTATATGGATTGCTATTTTTGGAACCTTGGCACTTTATTTATTTGGTAAAATAAAATTACCACACGATTCGCCCTTAAATCACATTTCGGTTGGTAGATTACTATTGGGTATATTTACACTATCATTTGTTATTTACTTACTTCCTGGACTTTGGGGTGCGCCTTTAAAAATCATAAGTGGTTTTCCGCCACCAATGAATTATAGCGAATCTCCTTATGGTGTAGGAAATTCTAAAGGAGGAAATGCTATTCAGACAATTTTACCTCACGGAGCTGTTTATGGACCTCATGATATTCCGTCTTTTGAAGATTTTGATGAAGGTGCAGCCTATGCTAAAAAGATAGGCAAACCAATCTTATTAGACTTTACAGGCAAAGCTTGTGTAAACTGTAGAAAAATGGAAGAGCAAGTTTGGTCAGATCCAAAAGTTCTTCAACTTTTAAAAAATGATTTTGTATTAATATCACTTTATGTTGATTATAAAAAGAAACTACCAAAAGATAAGCAATATGTGTCTAAGGAAACGGGTAAAAAAATTAGAACCGTTGGAAATAAATGGAGTGATTTTCAAATGAAACATTACAAAGCAAATGCACAACCATATTATGTAATTTTAAATCATGACAGTATGAGTGCTTTAAATGGTTATACTTCTTATGATCCAGATGTTGAATTATATGTTAATTGGCTTGAAGAAGGCTTGAAAAAATTCAAGAATACTAAATAAATCATCTTATAATACTTAAATATTTGTAACTTTATCATTCCTTAATATATAATAAATTATGATAAATAAAGTAGTTGAAAATGTACACCAAGCACTTCAAGGTGTTAAAAGTGGTA
The DNA here is from genome assembly GCA_964403095.1 of uncultured Flavobacteriaceae bacterium. Classification (GTDB taxonomy): domain Bacteria; phylum Bacteroidota; class Bacteroidia; order Flavobacteriales; family Flavobacteriaceae; genus S010-17. The sequence continues at coordinate 3,302 of CAYOFS010000067.1, forward strand.
TGACTTTTATGCTTGGCGGCTTTGGTTTGTGTGGTATTCCAGAAAATGCTATAACTGAATTGGTGAATTTAGAAATAGATAATCTAACTTGTATTTCAAATAATGCAGGTGTTGACGATTTTGGTTTAGGTCTATTATTACAAAAGCATCAAATAAAAAAAATGATTTCATCTTATGTTGGTGAAAACGATGAATTTGAAAGACAAATGCTTTCGGGTGAATTAGACGTAGAATTGATTCCTCAAGGTACTTTAGCCGAACGTTGTAGAGCAACTGGTGCTGGGATTCCAGCATTTTATACACCAGCAGGTTTTGGAACCGAAGTTGCCGAAGGAAAAGAAACACGTGAATTTAATGGTAAAATGTATGTGTTAGAACATGCATTCAATCCTGAATTTGCCTTTGTAAAAGCATGGAAAGGCGATACAGCAGGTAATTTAATTTTTAAAGGAACTGCAAGAAATTTCAATCCAATGATGGCAATGGCAGGTAAAATTACCGTTGTTGAAGTAGAAGAACTTGTAGAAGCAGGAGAATTAGACCCTAATCAAATACATATTCCAGGTATATTTGTACAACGAATTTTTCAAGGAGAAAATTATGAAAAAAGAATTGAACAACGAACAGTAACACCTAAAAGTTAATTCGATAATTTGGAAAAATTATTTTTCAAATAAACGCATAAACAAATAAACATTATAATATGAGTCTTGATAAAAAACAAATTGCACAACGTATTGCGCAAGAATTACAACATAATTGGTATGTAAATTTAGGTATTGGAATCCCTACATTAGTTGCTAATTATATTCCAGAAGGTATTGACGTAGAATTTCAATCGGAAAATGGATTGTTAGGAATGGGACCTTTTCCAATTGAAGGCAACGAAGATGCAGATTTAATAAATGCTGGTAAACAAACCGTAACCATATTAAAAGGAGGCTCTTTATTCGATTCCGCTTTAAGTTTTGCTATGATTAGAGGTCAGCACGTACAATTAACAGTTTTAGGCGCAATGGAAGTTGCTCAAAATGGAGATATTGCCAACTGGAAAATTCCTGGGAGAATGGTTAAAGGAATGGGTGGAGCAATGGATTTAGTAGCTTCGGCTGATAATATTATTGTTGCTATGATGCACACCAATAAAAGAGGTGAATCTAAAATTTTAGAATCTTGCTCTCTTCCGTTAACTGGTGTAGGTTGTGTTAAAAAAATTGTAACTAACTTGGCTGTTTTAGAAGTTAAAAACAATGCTTTTTATCTGCTAGAAAGAGCTACTGGAGTTAGTGTCGATCAAATAAAAAAAGCTACTGCTGGTAAATTAATTATCGAAGGTGATGTACCTGAAATGAAACTTTAAATTAAAAGAATTTAACTAATAAATGAAAATAATATCCTATAATGTTAACGGAATACGAGCCGCAGTAAAAAAAGATTTTATTGCATGGTTAACAGTAGCAAATCCAGATGTGATTTGTTTGCAAGAAATAAAAGCAAATAAAGAACAGTTGGATTTAACTATTTTTGAAGATGCTGGTTATAAATACCATTATTGGCATTCTGCTCAAAAAAAAGGGTATAGCGGAACTGCAATACTATCAAAAACAAAACCAAATCAAGTTGAATTTATAACCGATATTGAGTTAGCCGATAATGAAGGACGTATATTAAGAGCTGATTTTGATACAGTTTCAGTAATAAGTTTATACCTACCATCAGGAACAAATGAGTTGCGATTAGATTTAAAATTTCAATTTATGGATGATTTTCAAGCTTATATTAATCAGCTAAAGCAAGAAATCCCCAACCTAGTTATTTGTGGCGATTACAATATTTGTCATGAAGAAATTGATATTCACAACCCGAAAGGTTTAAAAAAGACTTCTGGTTTTTTACCAGTAGAACGCCAGTGGATTGACACATTTATAAACAACGGTTTTATTGATAGTTTTAGACATTTCAATAAAGAACCTCATCAGTATTCTTGGTGGAGTTATAGAGCAAATGCCCGAAATAATAATAAAGGCTGGCGTTTAGATTATTGCTTAGTGAGTAAGCCTTTAGAAAGCCGTTTAAAAAGAGCTTATATTTTACAAGAAGCAAGACATTCAGATCATTGCCCTGTGGTTGTAGAACTATCTTAAACCAATTCTATTTCAAAATGCGCTAAATAAAATTTGTAATGCAGGAAAACGTGAAAAAATAAATAATTTATAGTGTATTTTGATCTTGAATTGGTATTAACCCATATTTATGTAAAGTTATTTCTATTACAAAGCCCAATTACTTGTGAATAATATGGGTTAAGGATAAAATAAATCTTCTTTTTTAGTCAAATTAACTTTAAAAGTGTTTAATTTTCCGTTTAAAGTGTATTCAATTACAGCTTCATTTTTAGATAAATTTGGGTATTTAGGTTTTGTTGGCGGTTTATTTTTAAATTCTTGATTTCGATCACTCGATAGTATTATATTTTGTCTAGTTGATGTGTTAATATTAGCTTTTAGAATTGTTCTATTCCCACTTATTGCTGTATTTATTTTAGTGCTTTTATTTGCGAAAAATACTGTTTGATAAATTGCTTTTTCAGAAATAGATTTACCTGTAATTTCAATATTAATTCCACGAACACCTTTTAAGCCTCCATACCAATTTTGATATGTTGCTTTTTCTACAATAAAATGATTTATTTTTTTATCTGATTTAGAACTACCACACGACAACAATATAAATACACTAACTATTAATGGTATAATAAATTTCATAAGTCAAATGTAATGAAAAATAGAGAATAAAATTAATTTATTCTCTATTTTAGATTTGTAGTTGGACTATTCTAATTTTCTACTCTAAAACGTATTGGTAAATTAAATTTAACTCTTGCATTACCTTTACCTTGTCTTGCTGGTTTCATTTTTGGTAGTAAACTTATTACTCGTCTTGCCTCTCTTTCTAATCTTTTATGAGGAGCTCTTACATTAACATCAACTATATTTCCTTTTTTATCAATAATAAACTGAACATTTATACGTTTTACACCTTCCGACAAACCAATGTCTTGTGCTATATCCGAATTGAATTTTCGTTGAATTAATTTTTTAACTTTTTTGTTAAAACACAACATTTTTTCTTCTTTTGTTCCTTTACAACCTGGATATTCAGGTGCAAATTCTACTGTGCTAAAAGGAATATCATCTTCTAATACTTCTGGATCATCAATTTCTGATATTCCATCGGCTGTTAATGGTTCATCAATAATATCTTTTTCATCAGTTTCAGTTAGTTTCAAAACAGCATCTTCTATTTTTTTAACTTCATCTTTCACTATTTCAAAAGTTGTACTTGGCTTAGGTTTTTGCTGTGGTAGTGCTTTAGTGATTTTTTTCACTGTTTTTCGCTGTTTCACTTTTGGTTTTTCAATTTCAAAAGCTCTTATTGTTTGGTCATTATCTGGATCTTCAGTTGATGAATAATCCGCTATTTCGTGAGGTTTGTAAAAGGTCTCTTGTTCTAAAATAATGTAAACAATAAGCATTGCAAGGATTAATCCTAATTGCATAAAAATTACAGAACTTTTTTGTAACTTTACATTTGGTAATTCTTTTTTTGACTTCATAATATATAATTTAGACGTTAATATTATGTTAAACCACACAAAAAGTATACCATAAATCCCTTTATCGTTTTGATTTAAGGGATTTTAAATTTAATTAAAACCAACAGTCATCAAAGGTAGTCTTTTTCATACCTTTGCTTTACAAACTATACTAATGGATTATTACAGTAACGGGAAACTTCTTATCACAGCCGAATATCTTGTTCTTGAAGGAGCAAAATCTTTAGCGATACCAACAAAATATGGTCAATATTTGACTATAAATTCATTAGGCACTACAACAAACACATTGTTTTGGAAAAGTATTGATGTACACGATAAAGAATGGTTTTCATGTAAGATTAATTATAATACAATGGAGTTAATTTCTTCATCAAATAAAGAAATAGCCAACACTTTAATTCTTATTTTAGTTGCATGTAAAACAAAAAATAGTACTTTTTTAACTAAAAAAAATGATCTAGAAATAATTACAAACTTAGATTTTGAAAAAAAATGGGGATTAGGCACATCATCTACATTAATAAACAATATTGCCTCTTGGGCAAATATAGATGCCTTTGATTTACAATTTAAAATATTTGGAGGTAGTGCTTATGATATTGCTTGTGCTAAAAATAATACTCCTATTATATATCAATTAAAAAACAATACACCAATAATAGAAAAGGTAGATTTTAATCCTAATTTTAAAGATAATTTATATTTTATCTACTTAAATAATAAACAAAACAGTAGAGATTCTATTGAACAATTTAATAAAAATAAACATAATTTAAAATCAGCTATCATCGAAATAACTAATATTACTAATAAGATTAGTAAAGTAGATTCATTAATTGAATTTGAATTATTAATACAAGCTCATGAAAAAATAATTGGTAGCATTCTAAAAACCGAACCAATCCAAAAAAGATTGTTTAGTGATTATTTTGGGCAAATAAAGAGTTTAGGTGCTTGGGGCGGTGATTTTATTCTTGCAACAGGAAATAATAAAACCAGTGATTACTTTAAAAATAAAGGCTTTAAAACTATAATTCCTTTTTCAAAAATGATATTATAAAAAACCCACCATTCTAAAAAAGAATGGTGGGAAAATTGCTATGAAAAAGAAAGTTAATTCTCTTGCGAGATTTAACTTTGCAAAGTTACAACTATTATATTATATAATAATTAAAATAATAATAAAACTTTAACATTTCAAGTGTTTTGATGAATATTTATCAGTCAATTTCCATTCCATTTTTAATATTATCTTTTTCTGGTTCTATAAATGAAAGTTTATTATCTGGTGTTTCGGTCATTAAAATCATACCATTACTTTCTACTCCTTTAATTTTCCTTGGTGCTAGATTGGTTAATACTGTTACTTTTTGACCAATAACATCTTGTGGATTAAAACTTTCGGCAATTCCACTAACAATGGTTCTAACATCAATACCTACATCGACTTTAAGTTTTAGCAGTTTTTTAGTCTTAGGTATTTTTTCTGCTTCTAGTATTGTACCAACTCGCATATCAAGTTTTGTGAAATCTTCAAAATCAATTATGGGTTTTTGAGCTGTTAAAGTTTTATTAGCTTGTTCATTCACTTGTTTTGTTGATTCTAGCTTATTTAATTGCTTTTGAATGTCAGCATCCTCAATTTTTGAAAATAACAATGTTGCTTTACCTATTTGATGATTCGGTGCTAAAAGTACATCATTAGTTAAAATATCGTTCCACTTTAAATCATTAGTACAATTCAAAATACCCTTTAATTTATCCGATGTAAAAGGTAAAAATGGTTCGGCTAAAACAGCTAATACACGTGCTACTTGTAAGGCAATATACATTATTGTTTTAGTACGCTCTTCATCAATTTTTATTATTTTCCAAGGTTCTTCATCGGCTAAATATTTATTTCCTAATCTGGCTAAATTCATTAATTCGCCTAAAGCTTCTCTAAATCTATATTTTTCAATCGACTTACCAATTCTATTTGGGTGTTTTTTAATGTATTCTAAAACATCTAAATCAACATTGGTGAAATCAGCTGGAGCTGGAACAAAACCATCATAATATTTATTAGTAAGTACTACTACTCTATTAATAAAATTACCAAATATAGCAACTAACTCATTATTATTTCTAGCTTGAAAGTCTTTCCATGTAAAATTATTATCTTTAGATTCAGGTGCGTTAGCTGTTAATGTATAACGCAAAACATCTTGTTGATTAGGAAAATCTTCTAAATATTCATGTAACCAAACCGCCCAATTTTTAGATGTGGATATTTTGTTATTCTCTAAATTTAAAAATTCGTTTGCAGGTACATTTTCTGGTAAAATATATGTTCCTTCTGCTTTAAGCATCGCAGGAAAAATAATACAATGAAAAACAATATTATCTTTACCTATAAAATGAACTAGCTTGGTGTCTTGATCTTTCCAATAGACTTCCCAATCTTTATTGTTTTTTGCAGCCCATTCTTTTGTGGAAGATATATAACCAATAGGCGCATCAAACCAAACATACAGCACTTTTCCGTCTGCTCCTTGTACTGGAACAGGAATACCCCAATCTAAATCTCTAGTAACAGCTCTTGGACGTAAACCGTCATCAAGCCAAGATTTAACTTGACCTCTTACATTTGGTTTCCAATCTTTTTCATGTCCAACAACAATCCATTCTCTCAGCCAAGATTCATATTGATCTAAAGGTAAATACCAGTGTTTTGTTTCTTTTAACGATGGTGCATTTCCAGTAATGGCTGATTTTGGATTAATTAAATCTGTTGCATTATGGCTTGTTCCACACTTTTCGCATTGATCACCATAACTCTCTTCATTACCACATTTCGGACAAGTACCAACAACAAAACGATCGGCTAAAAATTGATTTGCATCAGCATCGTATAATTGTTGATTAGTTTCTTCAATAAATTTACCATCATTGTATAGTTTTTTAAAAAATTCTGAAGCTGTTTCATGGTGTATTTTATTCGAAGTTCTAGAATAATTGTCAAATGAAATTCCAAAATCACTAAATGATTGCTTTATAATTTCATGATATTTATCTACCACTTGTTGTGGTGTAACACCTTCTTTTTTTGCTCTAATAGTAATTGGAACACCGTGTTCATCACTACCACAAATGTAGACAACATCACGCTGCTTGGCTCTTAAATATCTTGTGTAAATGTCAGCTGGAACATATACTCCCGCTAAATGCCCAATATGAACTGGCCCATTAGTGTAAGGTAATGCTGCTGTAATAGTATATCTTTTTGGATTCTTCATTAGTATATAAGTCAGGTTTGAATTTACAAAGGTAAATAATAATATGGTATAAAAAATTAGGAAAACCTTCAAAAGTAAAAAAGTCAAGATTTAAAATCTTGACTTTTATTTTAGTACGAGTGGAGAGACTCGAACTCTCACACCTTGCGGCACTAGATCCTAAGTCTAGCGTGTCTACCAATTCCACCACACTCGCATAATTTAGGAATGCAAATATACTAATAACTTGAAAACTGCAAACAAATATCCTTTGTTTTTATTGACTTTATATTACCACCTTAACCCGTATTATTCATAGGTTTTTGTTATGAAAAGTCAAAATACCAATAGAATTGGGAAGCACAGAAGTTTTTTAGTGAAGGAATTGTAGCTCAATTTTGAGCTAAATAAATTTCGAACATTTTCAATTATAGCAAGTAGTTTAGCTTTGCAATAGAAAGCAACAAGATTGCTATCCATAGAGAAACTTGCAATAAAACGTTGAATTCGCCTTA
>CAYOFS010000068.1:0-10530 GCA_964403095.1 uncultured Flavobacteriaceae bacterium
TTGATTTTGATACAATTCTAAACAGGAATGAGATAAAAAAGTATGAGTTTGCCCTGATAGTGTTTTACACCAATTATATTTCAAATTTATTTAGCGTATTTTGATGTTGAATTGGTATTACACTAAATATACAGTTGAAGTTTTGATTTCACTACAACCTAAGTGATAAATATATCTTAATATCATATTTGTTCATTTCAAATTTTACGATTATCTTTCTAATATCATCTAAAAGTCATGTTTTTATAGCTTTTTATAACCTGTCCAAAACCTTTTATATAACCCTAAATAATTAGAGTTAAGTAAAATGAAAATTATTAATTTCACAACGTGTGTATACAAAAAAACCTCAGTATCGCTTAGAGCGATACTGAGGTTGATAATTACTTTAAAACATATTATAATCCTGTAACAACAGCATTACCTTTTTTAAGCCATTCATTCATTCCTCCTGAAAAGTTAAGAATATTAGTGTAGCCGTTTTTTACTAAAGCAGAATACCCTATTGATGCTCTATGTCCGCTTTGGCAATGAACCACAACAGGTTTGTCTTTAGGTATTTTATCTAAGTTATCTTCAATTGTACCAAAATAAACATTTATTGCGCCTTCAATATGTCCTTCTTTATACTCAGAAGCACCTCTTAAATCAACAACAAGAGTACCTTTATCTTTCATGGCAATAGTTTCTTCTATACTCACAAAGTCAACTTTTTCAAGATCTCCATTATAAGAATCTGTAGAGGAAATAAATCCTTTAACATTATCTAACCCAATACGCATTAATTTACGTGTTAAATCATCTAATTGAGATTCGTCTGCAAGAATCATAATTTCTTCTTCATAATTTACATATAAACTTATTTTAGTAGCAAAAAAATTGTCGCTTGCTGGTGTGTTTATAGAACCTGGTATAAATCCTTTAGCAAAATTTTGCTTTTCTCGTGCATCAAACAATTTAATTCCTTTAGAGAAACTAGTATTAAAATCAGCATTACTGATTTTTTTAAGTACTGGTACTTTGGTTACTAATTTTCTAGGTATTTTATTTAAACTTTTCATCATTGCAAAATACTTAGGCGGTTCTGGTTGATCTAATAATAGAAAGTCTATAAACCCTTGTTTATCATCTCCATATTGGAAAGCCCAGTTTCTTATTTTTTCATACCCAGTAGTAGAACTAGGTACCGCTCCTAAAGCTTTACCACAAGCAGAACCTGCTCCGTGTGCTGGCCATAATTGAATATGATCTGGTAATTCTTTAAACGATTTTATAGAATCATACATTTGAATAGCTCCTTCATTTGCGGTTCCTCCCATTCCAGCAGCTTTTTCTAATAAATCTGGTCTTCCTATATCGCCAACAAACACAAAATCTCCTGTAAAATACATTACTGGCTCAAAACTTGCTGGTTTATCCGTTAAAAGAAAACTAATACTTTCTGGTGTATGACCTGGAGTATGAACTACTTCAAACTCTAAATTTCCCATATTAATAATATCGCCATGTTTAAGCTTGTTGTTTTCAAACTCATATTCCCAACCTTCGCCACCTTCATCTGAAAGATACATTTCTGCTCCTGTTAAGGCAGCAATTTCTCTAGAGCCTGCTAAGAAATCAGCATGAATATGTGTTTCTAAAACATGTGTAATTGTCATGCCGTGTTTTTTTGCCATTGCAATGTAAACATCTACATCTCTTTTAGGGTCAATAATAGCGGCTACTTTTTCTTTTTAGCAACCAACAAAATAACTTGCATGTGCAAGACTTTTATCATAAATTAATTCAAAATGCATAATATTATATTTAAAATGTTACTAATTTTTTTTCAAAGATAGTACTTAATGGTAATTTATTATGTAATGTAAGTTACAAATAAATAAAAAATACTATTTAAACTAATTCTAAATAACCTATTTTTGTACCAAATTAATCAATAAAAAAGAACACATGAAAACAATAAAATATATAATAATATTATCCGTCTTGTTTTTCTCTTGTAAAACAGATAAAAAAGAAGTTAAAAAGCAAAAAGATAACGAAGTAACTGTTTATACACACAGACACTATCCTGTTGATCAAAAGTTATTTGCTAAATTTGAAGAAAAAACAGGTATAAAAGTAAATGTTGTAAATGCAAAAGCAAATGAGCTGATGCAAAAAATGAAAACCGAAGGAAAACATTCTAAAGCAGATGTTTTAATTACGGTTGATGCTGGTAGATTAAACCAGGCAAAAGAAGACGGCTTATTACAGTCTATTTCTTCAGAAAAATTAAATATACAGGTACCTAGTCATTTAAGAGATGTTGACAATCAATGGTTTGCGCTTACAAAAAGGGCAAGAGTTGTTATTTATGCAAAAGACAGAGTAAAACCTGAACAATTATCTACTTATGCAGCTTTAACTGATGAAAAATGGCATAAAAAAATATTAGTTAGGTCGTCTAATAATATTTACAACCAATCATTAATGGCTTCGATAATTGCACATGAAGGTGTAGAAGGTGCAACAAAATGGGCAAACAAAATTGTTAAAAACATGGCAAGAACGCCAAAAGGAAATGATAGAGATCAGGCAAAAGCTGTTGTTGCAGGAGATGGCGATATTGCTATTGTAAACACCTATTACATTGGTAAATTATTAAATTCTAAAAACGCTGAAGAAGTTAAAGCTGGAAAAGGAGTTGGTGTGTTTTTTCCAAACCAAAAAGACAGAGGAACTCACGTAAATATTAGTGGTGCTGGTGTTACAAAATATGCACCTAATAAAGAAAATGCCATTAAATTTATTGAATTTTTATCCGATGTGGCAGCACAAAAAGTATATGCGCAAGTAAACTATGAATACCCTGTAAATCCCGCTGTAGCTCCATCGGAATTATTAAAATCGTGGGGAGAATTTAAAGAAGATAAATTAATATTATCCGATTTGGGTAAATATAACAAACAAGCAGTTATTGTATTTGATAAAGCTGGTTGGAAATAGTTAAATCATTTAAATAAATCCTTGAAAAAAAAATACTTAAATAAGTGGTCCTTTTTAACATTGATAGTAATTGTTATCATAATAATTCCTTTATTAAGTATTTTTTTAAAATTATTCTCTGGACCAGGAGAAACTTGGCAACATATTACTGAAACTGTATTGATAGAGTACACTATGAATTCTATTTGGCTGATAATAGGTTGTACTATTATCAGCTTATTTTTAGGTGTAACTTCTGCTTGGATTGTAAGCAGGTATAAAATACCATTTCAAAATACCATAGAATGGATGTTAATTCTACCATTAGCAATACCGTCTTACATAACCGCTTATGCCTATGCAGGAATTTTTGATTATGGTGGCACTTTAGAATTGTTAAGTAAAAGTTTAGGTTTTTCTATTGTAAAAATAGATATCATGAATATTTTCGGATTAATATTTGTACTCAGTTTTTCCTTATTTCCGTATGTTTATGTTAGCGCAAGAGCTGTTTTTTTATTTCAATCCAACAGATTAATTGATGCGTCAAAAGTACTTGGAGCAAGCGAGCTAAAAACATTTTTTAAAATAGCATTGCCTATTGCTAGACCTGCAATTGTTGGCGGTGTTTTCTTAGTTTTAATGGAAGTTTTAAACGATTATGGTGCTGCATATTATTACGGAGTAAGTACTTTTACAACTGGAATTTTTAGGACTTGGTTTTCTTTACAAGAACCAAAAACAGCCATCTATTTATCGGCCATATTACTTTTATTCGTTTTTATTTTAATTTATTTAGAGCGTTTACAACGAGGTAAAAAAAGCTATGCTAATAATTCAAAAAGCACTTTTAAATTAGCTAAACTACCTATTAAAAAAAGTGAAAAATACTTGTTGTTTGGTTTTGTTAGTTTGCCTATAATTTTAGGTTTTATTTTACCTGTTTTACAACTTATTTATTGGAGTTTATTAACCTATTCTGACGTGTTAAATACCTCTTTTTTAACAACATCATTACAGAGTTTACTTATTGCTGTTTTAACCGCTGTAATTACAGTATTTTTCGCATTGATGATATTATATTTCCCAAAATGGAACAATAGCAAACTACTTAAAAATAGTTCAAAAATTGCTATTTTAGGATACGCAATTCCTGGAGCTGTAATCGCTTTAGGTGTTATGGTTACAACCATAGTGTTTGATAAATGGCTGATAAATACCATGACTAAACTATTTAATTTAAACATTAGCTTGTTGTTAAATGGCACATTAATCATCTTGGTTTACGCATATCTTATTCGGTTTATAGCTGTTGGTTTCAACCCTATTGAAGCAAGTCAATTAAAAATAAATAAAAACCTATCGGAATCGTCTAAGCTTTTAGGTAAAAATAACCTGATGAGTTTCTTTAAAATTGAACTACCTTTACTTAAAACAGGTATATTTAGTGCGCTAATTTTAGTTTTTGTAGATGTAATGAAAGAACTGCCTTTAACACTAATTTTAAAACCATATAATATAAATACACTTGCAGTAAAAGCGTATGAATATGCAAGTGATGAGCAAGTAATGGAGGCATCAATACCTTCATTATTTATTATAGCAACTGGTATTTTACCAATAATACTATTAAACAAAATAATATTAAAACGATAATGGATACGATATTAGAAATACAAAACCTATCAAAAACCTTTAATAAAAAAGAAGGGCTTGTTTTGGAGGGTTTTAATTTATCCATTAATAAAGGGCAAATTATTGCTGTAATTGGCGAAAGCGGTAGTGGAAAAACAACACTTATACGTATTATATCTGGCTTAGAAACAGCCGACACAGGAACAATAAGCATAAATAACAGTATTGTAAATTCCGATAATATATTTGTCTTGCCCGAAAAAAGAAATATTGGTTTAGTTTTTCAAGATTATGCCTTGTTTCCTCATCTTACTGTTGCAGAAAATATAAGCTATGGTTTATCAAAAAATGATGCTAAAAAACAACGTATTTCAGAAGTTTTAGACTTGGTTAATTTAACCGATTTTAATAATAGGTATCCACATCAATTATCTGGCGGACAACAACAAAGAGTTGCTCTTGCAAGGGCAATAGCACCAAAACCTAAAATATTAATTTTAGACGAGCCTTTTAGTAACTTAGATGAGAGTTTAAAAATAAACTTAAGAGGCGAGGTTTTTAATATCCTTAAAAAAGCACAAGTAACCACTATTTTTGTAACACATGATACCAAAGATGCTATCGCTATAGCTGATGAAATAGTTATTTTAAAAAACGGGAAAACACTTCAAAAAGGAACAAGTAAAACGCTTTACAATAACCCAAAAAACAACTATGTAGCTGCTCTTTTTGGAACTATAATTAACTTTACAAACCAAGATTTATCCTATTTCGGAATGGAAACATCTAACAAGAAACAATTTATTCGTATAAATAAATTTATTGTGAATAAACCTTGTGAATATCAGCTAAAAGCAAAGGTGATTAAAACCATGTTTTTTGGTGATTATTACCTCAATACAATCCAGCTACCAAACAATAAAAATGTTTTTTTTAAAACAAACAACTCTTTTTTAAACGATTTTGTCCATTTAGGTTTTAATAAAATAAACCTATTACAAATAAACAATACATAATATTATGAAAAAATTAATTATAAAAATAGTATTGATTTTAATAGTATCCATAGCATTATTCTTTGGATATAGTTATTATAAAGTGAATATAAAACCTACAAAAATAGCCTTTGTTCACATACCAGATTATATGTATGCGGATTATAATAAGGCAGATGATGGTTACTTTATAAAAACCAAAAGCATCTCAGAAAAGAACAACGATTTATCCGAATTGTTAGATTACGATGTGGTTTATATTTTTGGAATGGGTTTTAAACCAACCGAAGTACAAAACGAAAACCTAAAAAAATTAATTAAAAAAGGAACACCATTATATGTGTTTTTAGCTACCAATCCAGAATCGGATATTTCTACATTAAGTAAAAAAGAATTGAAAGATGTAGAAGCTTATTTTAAAAATTCAAAACCTATTAATAGCAAACGATTGTTAAACTATTCCAGACGAGTTTTAGACGGTAAAAAAATGTTTTCCGATGAAGTAGAATACGCATACCAATTCCCTAAAAATTACTTTTTTAATCCTGCTTCTTCTGAAATTTATGAAGACAAAGCCTCTTTTGATGCCTTTTATAAAAAACAAGGTTTATATAAAGAAAATGCCAAAAAAGTTTTATTAGTTACCAGTAATTTAGCACCATCAAATCCATATACAAGACAGCCTTATTTTAAATTAATTGAAGCATTGGAAGCAAAAGGAATTAATATGTATGCTTCTACTGGTTTTTCTAATAGATTAAAATTTATAGAAGACGTAAATCCTGATATGGTATTGTTTATTCCTCACGGAAGATTAGCGCCTGGAAAAGCCAAAGAATTGAAAAAACTATTGGTAGAAAAAAACATTCCTGTTTTAGGACCGCAAGTTATTTTTCAAGACCATGAAACTTGGATAAACGACCAAAAAGGAATGTCTGGCGGTATGTTATCACAAAATATTATTGCACCAGAATTAGATGGTGTAACACTTCCCTACTCTATTGGTGCAAAATTCCCAAATGAAGAAGGAATTATGGTGTTTAAGGAATTACCTAAGCGTATAAAAACCTTTGCTTCAACTGTTGATAATTTTTTAAACCTGCAAAACAAAGATAATAAAAATAAAAAAGTAGCTGTTTTTTACTTTAAAGGACCAGGAAAAAATGCCATGGTTGCTGAAGGAATGGAGGTTGTTCCTTCCTTGTTAAATATGTTAAAAAAACTTAAATCAGAAGGATATACAACAGGCGAATTGCCAAAAACATCTAAAGAATTATACGCAAGAATACAAAAAGAAGGAAAACTATTAGGTCCTTATGCAAAAGGGACTTTTGAAACATTTATTAAAGAAGGTAATCCTGCCTTAATACATCAAGATACTTTACAAAAATGGATGCAAGAAACCCTTGAGCCAAGAAGTATAGAAAACGTAAAGAAATTATATGGCGAACTACCAGGTGAACATATGATTACTATAAAAGATAGTATTCAACATCTTGCGGTAGCAAGAGTACAGTTTGGAAATATAGTATTGATGCCTCAACCATTACCTGCTTATGGTGAAGATGAGTTTAAATTAGTTCACGGTGTGGAACAAGCGCCACCTTACCCGTATGTTGGCGCATATCTTTGGGCAAGAAAAAGCTTTAAAGCAGATGCACTTATGCACTTTGGAACACATGGAAGTTTAGAATTTACACCATATAAACAAACAGGTTTATCAAATTTTGATTGGAGTGATATTTTAATCGGCGATAAGCCACATTTTTACGTTTATACTGTTGGAAATGTAGGTGAAGCAATGATTGCTAAACGAAGAAGTTATGCGACAATTATCTCGCATTTAACGCCGCCATTTGACCAAAGTGATTTTAATCCAGAAATGCAAGGTTTGCACGATACCTATCATTCCTTTTTAAAGAATGAAAACAATCCTGCACTACAAAATGAATATCTAGAAAAATTTAAAGTACTGGCTTTAAAAGCGAATTTAGACAAACAATTAAATTTAGATATTACTTTAGAAAAGCCTTTTACAGAAGAACAATTAGATAAAATTGCCGCTTATATTCATTCCGTTGAAGCGCAAATAATCACTTTAGGTTTGTATAATTTAGGCGAAGAATTTACCGAAAAACACATACAATCTACCTTAGTAGCAATGAATGTAGATCGTATTGCATATAGCAAAGCTGATTTAGATGTGTTAAAAGGTGCAATCACCGAAAAACAAAAAAATGATCCTGTTTATTTTGATGATAATTATCGTTCTCCAACCTTATGGCTTTTAAAACGAGTAATGAAAAATATTAAAACAACTGATTTTAATCAATTTATAGATAAGTCTGATTTGGCTAAGTTAGAAACATGGAATAAAAAGCACCCTAAAAGAGATTTTGGGAAAGCAATGTCTGCCATGATTTCTATGTTTGAAAAAGTAGATACAGTACAAACTAATTCAACTGCTCATTTAGAAAATAAAAACGACCGTATAGAAGAATTAGTTATTAAATTAGCCTCTAACGAAACCAATAAAAACGCTTTATTGCGTTTAAAGGATCAAGCACAGTTTAAAAAATCCTCCTCTTTATTAGATAGAGCTGCACTAAAAAAGGTAAAACAAATTGCAAAAATGATACCTGCAATGCAAAAAACCATTGATGTGATGACAAAGCCTGACTTTATGGAGCTTATTGAGCTAATGCAACTGGAAAAAAATTATGATTTTGTTTTTAAATTATTAGATAATCCAAACATTAAAAACAAATTAAAAGAATTAGAAATAAATAATAATAATGAGATTATAACTAAACTTACTAATAAAGAGAACACCACGGTTATTTTTAATGTGATGAAAAATAATTCCTTTACTAAAAGTGAAAATTTATCACAATTAACCAGTTATGACAATGTGTTAAATTTATATATTACTAATGCTAATTTATATTCTAAATTCCCAAAAGGGTCAAATGATATAGAAATATTACAAAAAATATTATCTGGAGAAAAAGCAATTCAAAAACTTAAAAATACACGAGTAAACGTTCAAAATAGAATGGATTTCTTAAAAGCGAAAGAAAAAGAGTTTGCTATGGCTGTTAAAGAATATAGCGATGCTTTATTGGCAATTCCAAAAAATTATGAACTACTAAAAACTTCGCCAACAAGAGAATTAGACGCTATTGTAAATGTGCTAAATGGCGGATTTATTCCTGCATCATCTGGTGGCGATATTGTTAGAAACCCTGTTTCCTTACCAACAGGGCGAAATTTATATTCCATTAATGCAGAAAAAACACCCAATGAAGCGTCTTGGAATTTAGGAGTTAAAATGGCAAAAATTCTTTTAGATAATTATAAAAAGAAACATAATGAATATCCTAAAAAAGTATCGTTTACACTTTGGGGTGGCGAGTTTATTAGAGGCGAAGGAACTAATGTTGCACAAATTTTATATCTGTTAGGAGTAGAACCTATTAGAAGCGGAAGTGGTTCTGTAAAAGGGGTGAAATTAATTCCTTCGGAAGAATTAGGCAGACCAAGAATAGATGTTGTTGTACAAACATCAGGTCAGTTTAGAGATTTTGCAGCATCGAGAATATTTTTAATAGATAAAGCTGTAAAATTAGCTGCTGCAGCAAAGGAAAATGAAAAGTTTAATAATAATGTAGCCGATGGCGTTTTAGCCATGGAAGATGCCCTTAAAATTAAAGGATTTACACCAGAAGAAGCTAAAAAGTTATCTACATCTCGAGTTTTTGGTGGTGTAAATGGAAATTATGGCGCAGGAATTATGGGCTTAGTAGAAAGTGGTGATAAATGGGAAGATGATAAAGAAATAGCCGACCAATACATTAAAAATATGGGTGCAATCTATACCGAAGATAATTGGGGCGAATTTAAGCCAGGTCTTTTTGAGGCAAGTTTACAAAATACCGATATGGTTGTAATGCCAAAATCGTCTAATACTTGGGGCGCTTTATCTTTAGATCACGTTTACGAATTTATGGGTGGCGTTACCAATGCTATTAGAAATACAACTGGTAAAGATCCTGATGGTTATTTTGTAGATATGCGTAACAAACAAAATGCTTTTGTGCAAACAGTAGATGAGGCTATTTGGACAGAAGCACAAAGCACTTTGTTTAACCCTAAATACATTACCGAATTAATGAATGGCGAGGCTTCTTCCGCCGAAGTATTTGCCGAAACTACTCGTGATTTATACGGTTGGAACGTAATGAAACCAGATGCTATTGATAATGAAATGTGGGATAAAATGCACAAAGTATATGTGCAAGACGAATTTAATATTGGCGTAAAAGAATTCTTTGAAAAAGAAAATCCGTATGCCTTACAAGAGGTAACCGCAGTAATGCTAGAAACTGCTCGTAAAGGATATTGGAAAGCAGATGCTAAAGTAATTAAAGAAGTAGCCGAATTACACGCTAAATTGGTTAAAAACCACGATGCTGGTTGTAGTGGTTTTGTTTGTGATAATGCTAAATTAAAAGAATTTATTTCGCAAAATATTTCCGATGAAGTAAAGCAAGAATACCAAGATAAAATCAAAGAAGTAAGAGAAACCAGCGGTACAAAACAAAGCGAAGAAAAAAGTAGGGTGCTTAAAAAAGTAACCGAAGAAAAAACAATAAAAGAACTCATAACCGATAATAAAACTGTGAGTTATATGGTTTTAGGTTTGTTTTTATTTCTAATTACTGCTTTTGTTTATGGTAGAGTTAGGAGGAAATAAGTTGCTGTTTTGATGTGTGAAATCATCTACATCATTAAATATATATTAATTATAATCAATTTATTATAAAAAAACATTATATTAGCAATATTAATTTATCAGCATCAAACTGTTAAAAAATAAACGTAAGACTGATTGATAATAAATGGATTACTAAAAGTTAAATCACTTTAATTA
>CAYOFS010000069.1:0-10465 GCA_964403095.1 uncultured Flavobacteriaceae bacterium
AAATATAATCTTAGTTTTGCAGTATCATTTTTTAAATATAATATGTATAAATTTAGAGTAATATTAGATGCCAAAGAAGACGTAATTAGAGAAATTGCATTATTACGTGATTTTTCGTTAGAAGATCTACATCAAACAATTGTTAGTGCATTTGATTTTGACGGACTAGAGATGGCTTCGTTCTACCACACTAATAATGAATGGCTACAAGGCGATGAAATTCCGTTATTCAACATGAGTGACCAAGTTGGAGGATTATCTCAAATGAGTGATTATAAAGTAGAAATGGTTTTTAATAAGCAAAATAATAAACTAATTTATGTTTATGATTTTTTAAATTTATGGACATTTTTTGTTGAGTTTATTTCCGAATTTAATGATGTTGAAGATAAATCAGTTCCTTTATTATTATTATCATTAGGTAATATGCCTAAAATAGCTCCAAAAAAAGAATTTGAAACTCCTCCTGAAGAAGAAGATGATGATTTTGATGACTTAGGCTATGATGATGCTAGTTTTTATTATTAATACTGTATAGTAAAAAAAACGCCAATAGCAATCTATCTGTATGTAAATCAAGGGAACTCACACTTTTTTTATTCAAAAAACAAGTGCATTTTAACCTCTTCTGTTCATACACAAATTAAAGATATACAATACTCCAATAAAGCATAATTACATCCAATTTTCAAAGTGTTTATTAATGAACATAATTTCAAAAATAGTTTCGTTTTATTCTGTTTTTCGGGATCAGTTAAACTAGGCTTACAACCCTTATATAGTGAGATTATAATCATTTACTTACGAAATATAAATTTGCGATGCCTTTGAATTTGGTTCTACTGCAAATTTAGTGGGCAAAAAAATCAATATTTAACTAAAAAGCAGGATTATATATAAAAGTATGATTTTTAGATGGTATTCGAAAGATAATTGCAAAATTTGAAATGAACCATTCATAACCGTTAATTTTGATATATTTGAAAAGTGCTCAATATGAATGCGCTATGTTCCAAATTAAAAAATAAAAAGGAACACATAAAATCATCAATATAAATTGATGTTACCCTTGATTATTTTTTAAAAATATCATCTAAAACCCAATCTAATTGTTCATCTTTATCTAAGGTTGTAGTTGGAATATATTTATCTGGTTTTACTCCAAAACCATCTGGTGTAATTTTATGAGGCGTTTCTAAAAGCATCACTCCTACTCTTAAATTATTTTTAGAATTTGGTAAAACAACCCTAGCAAACCTTCCTGCAACAGTTGAATTATAAGCTCCTCCAGTTTCATCACCAACAAAAAAAGCACGTTTTGTAGCGTGTAGCTGATTTGACAATACCGAACTTGCCGAAAAACTAACTGCATTAATTAATACATAAATTTTTCCTTTATAATTATGTTCTTCTTTAGGTTTTTGTATTTTAGAACTCTTAAAATTAAAATGCGATTTGCCATCAATCTTTTTAACTTTTAGAGCTTGGACAACTTTCAATACAGGAAATAAAAGATAAGTCATAGATTTTTGCACAACCGATGCTTTATTATGCATCATAGGATACATCCAACTACTTGCTTTTGTCATTTTACCAGGCAATATAAATTGATGTTCCTTATCAGTTAAATAAGAGTATATATACGCTATTTCAGCTAATCTTCCTCCTGTATTATTTCTCAAATCAATGATTAAGTTGTCTGTTTTAAGCGAGTCTATTTGTTTAAAAACGTCATCGTAAAAATCTTCATAGTTCCACTTTTTAAAACCTCTAATTTTCATATAGGCTACTTTTTTTTGATCTTTTGTTTCTAAAAATTCAAAATTACGCACACTTTCTTTGGTGAATTTATCATAGCCATGATTCCAATTCCATTCATCTTTTGCTTTCTTTTTCTTTTTTGCGAGTTTTTTTTCAGCTTTAGTTAATTTTTTCTTTACCTTTTTTACATTCTCTTTTTTTACTTTATCATTTTTTGCTCTACTCTTCTTCTTATAAGCATATAAATAACTCGTATAAACATTATCCTTTTCTTTTAACGTAATTTGAATACTATCCTTAATGGGATTAGTATAATAGTAATAATTTCCAATTCGTTTTCTTGAAAATTCAGGCACAAAGCCTTTAATAAAACCATCGCCTGTTAGTAAATTTTTATAGGAATCTACCAGTTCTTGTACATCTTTACCTTCAATTTTCAGGAGTTGTGTACCTCTTGTAATTACACTATCTCTTCCAAAAGATTTGTCAACAAATATGTTATTTCCAACGGTTGCAAAACGCAATGTTTTAAATGTATTTTGCCTTTTACCTTTTTCTTTTTTTTCTTTTTTTGTTTGTCTTTTATGAGGCGATGTAATTGACGTATGACCTTGACCAATACTAGTAATTACTGGTGCTATTTTTTTATAAAACTCAATACTTGACAAGGGTTTAGTCAATTCGTTTTTTAAACTACTAAAGTTATTATCTAATTTTTCTTTACTTATATATTGATATAAGTTAGGATGTAGTTTTTGCAATTTCTCATAAGCATAATCTACATCTTCTTTTAATTCTGCAGGCGAATGATTTTTTGAGATTTGTGCATTGTACTTTTCAACAGACGAGCAACTACTCAGTATAAAAAATAACGTTAAGATTATACCTGTTTTTTGTAATAATTTCATCATATATTAATTTAGGATTTTCCAAATATACGCAATCAAAAGATATAAGATAAAGGCTTTTAAAATATTTAACAAATTATTTTTCACAAATCAAACCGCACTCCAAAAGATATATTTTTCTGCTTTTCAAAACTATGTGCAAATAAATCTTGCAAATCATATTTAACATAAAAACTAGTATCTTTATAACCTATTAAACCCTGCAAACCATAAACAAATTTATTTGAGTTATAATCACCTTTTGAAATACTTTCAGTATCAACTCCATCTAAAGTATACTCCACATATTGTTTTGATTTTATATTAAAGCCTCCAAAAGCTCCAATACCTAATCTAAAAGATCTATTTCTTCTAAAAATTATTTTTTCTTTTTCTTTTTTAGATTTACTAAAATCAAATTCTAAAAATATAGGAACAACTAATTGTACATTTTTAAATCTAGAATCTTCTAATTCCATTGTATGTGTTTGTAAGTTGGTTTGATTTCCGTTCACTACCAAGAACTTATTGTTTTTTGCTCTTAAATTATTGTACCTCAATGATAACCCGTAATTAAAATACATCAACCCTGAATTTTTAGCCAGTCTAGTTTTATAATTTAAACCTATCTCATAAAAATGAGAATTTCCAAATTTAAAATCTGAATCTTGAATGGAATTTATATTACCATCTTTCATTAAATTATTCAAACCCATTGCAAAAACAAGATTTGCACGTGTTCTTCTATTCCTATTCTTTTTAATTGTTTTAGATCTGTTTTTAATTTTAATATTCCAAATTTCATAGTCATCATCTTCGACCTCTTTAACTTTGACATCTACTTTTCCTTGAACTATTTCATGCACTTCTTTTTCTATACTTGCTATTTTAGTTTTAATATTATTAGCGTGTAATTCTGTTGCTTCTTTTTTTTGTTTTTCAGCTTCCTCATAGCTTATTTCATCTTTATTATATATTTTTTCAATACTTTTAATTTTTTCTTTTAACAGGGCTTTTTCCGATGTTATTACTTCGTCCATTTGCGTGGACAAAGCCTTCATTTTAGCTTCAAAACTTTTATCTTGAGCGTTTACATTACTTACAAAAAGTAGTAAGCCAAATACTATGTATGCTATTATTTTTGTCATTTTTTAGTTTTTAAATCATATTATAAATTTGATTGAAATTATCCATTACTAAAATTCATTTATACTGAATTGTTGAAACTTAGAGATGAATTATTTCACTTAAACTTTCTAGAATCATCTAAGCGTAATTATTTACAATAATGTGTTATTCATTTCTAGATACTATGATTGACTCCACAGTGTCGACTCCTGCTTTTATCAAATGATGCATCTTCTTTTTACTCAATTCATTTTCTACACTATAAATAAGTGATTTTGAATTTACTTTAATCTTCTTGCTTGTAATAATTTTGTTTCCCATTGCTAAATCTAGCATATTATCAATGTCATCATCCGATGAATTCATTACTGTTTTTTTCTTTTCAACTGCTTTAACAACGGATAATATTTTTTGAGATTTAACTTCACCAACAATTAATTTATTTGAATAATTAACCGATTTAGTTATTTCTATCTGCTTTTCTTTAACTGAAGTATTATTAGTTAAATGCATTGCTACTTTAGGTTTTTGATGTGTTTTTACAACAACTTTTTTAGGCGTGGTTTTCTTGTTTATAATTAGTTCATCTTCTTCTTTATCAATATATTTTACCACTTCTTTATGCTCCTTAAAATCAGTAATTTCTAAACTTTTATTTGTTTTTACTTCTATATTTCTCGGGTTTATTTTTACAACATTATCAATATCATCTACTGATTTATCATTAATTAATAACACACTCAAAGCTGTTACTAAACCTATAAAAACGACTGCTATTTTAAAATAAAAATACTTTTTATTTTTTTTTGTTTTTTCAACTGATTTCAATTTTAAATTTAACACATTCCAAGAGTTTACACTTGGTTCAATTGTTCTATTATTAAATTCGTTTTTTATTTTATTTTCTATATTATTCATAACTTTTAAGGTTTAAGTTATTGTATTGTTCTTGTAATATGCCTTTTGCTTTTCTATATCTTAGCTTGGAAGCATTTTCGGTAATTTCTAACATTTCAGCAATCTCTTTGTGCTTGTATTCTTCCACAACATAAAGATTGAAAACCACTTTTAAATCCGTTTTAAGATTATCTACTAAATTTTGAAGTGCGCTTACCGTTTCATCTTCTTCTATTTCTAATACAACTTCTTCTTCAAAATAAGAATCGTCTTCAATAAAAACTAAGCGCTTTTTTAATCTTAAAAAAGAAAGACTCTCATTTACCATTATTCGTCTAATCCAACCTTCAAAACTTCCTTTAGATTCGAATTTTTCAATTTTAGTAAACACTTTTAAAAATCCGTTAAGCATTATTTCTTCTGCGTGCTGTAAATCTCTTATATATTGTCTGCAAACACCTAACATTTTTGGAGCATATTTTACATAAACCATTTGCTGTGCATCATTATTTTGCTTTTTCAGCAAATTAATGGTGCTTTTATTAAAATCTTCTTTATGTAATTTTATTACTTTCAAAAGGAATTTGTTTTTATCTTCTATTTGTAAGACGAGATAACTTTAATAATAGTTTCTGAAAAAGAGTATTATTTTAATTAAAAAAATTAAGCAATCATATTATTTGATGAATTATTACTTTTAAAGAAGTAAATAACTGTTAAAATTCCTAACAACAAAAGCATTGCTCCAAATTGATGTAAAACTCCTAACAAAATAGGAACACTAAATAAAATAGTAAAAACTCCTAATAAAAATTGGATTATTATAGCTATCAATACTAATTTCAAGGCTGTTTTTTGTTGTAAATCAACTATTGTGTTTTTAGCGATATACATAATATAAAACACTAAAAACAATACCACAACAGCCAACCATCTATGTGTAAACATAATTAAATACGAATCTTCAAAGAAGGCTAAAAAACCACTATTACTGAAATTTTCACGTATTATATTAGGAAACCATTCATTCCCCATTTTAGGATATGTTGCATGTAGTTTCCCCGCTTTCAATCCTGCAACAAAAGCACCAAAAATAATTTGTAAACTAGCTACAAAAAGTAATATTTTAGAGAGCTTATTAATCTTATTAGTTTGCAATGTGCGAAATTGATTTTTTGGATATAATAAGTGTAATACGGTTATAAATATATAGGAAATCAAAAATAAAGCTGTTGTTAAATGAAATGCCAACCATAAATGACTAACATGCGGGTTATCTCGCAAGCCACTTTTTACCATAAACCAACCTATTACGCCTTGCATTGCTCCCATAAAAAAGATGACCAGTAAGTGTACTAATAATTTTTTAGATTTTATTTTTTTCTTAATTAAAAAATAAACAAATGGAAAAAAGAAAACTAAGCCTACAATTCTACCAAGTAATCTATGCGAATATTCCCAATAAAAAATTTCTTTAAATTTCTTTAAATCAAAATGATAATTAAGTTTTATATATTCTGGTGAGGTTTTATATTTTGAAAACTCTACTTGCCATTGTAAATCGTTTAATGGTGGTAATGTGCCAGTAATTGGATTCCATTCAACCATTGATAATCCTGAGTTTGTCAAACGAGTTATACTGCCTAAAATAAGCATCATTGCAATTAAAATAATCCCTGAAATTAACCAACGAGCGACTTACTTATCATTTTTTGTAACGGACATTTAGTCGAATTTTTTTTCTTTTAATTCAAAATCTTTTCCAAGGTAAACACGTCTTACCATTTCGTCATCGGCTAATTCTCTTGGTGTTCCTTCTTTTAAAATTCCACCTTCGTACATTAAATAAGTTCTATCAGTAATTGCTAGTGTTGCTTGTACATCATGATCGGTAATTAAAATACCTATGTTTCTATTTTTTAATTTTGCAACAATACTTTGAATATCATTAACGGCAATTGGATCAACTCCTGCAAAGGGTTCATCTAATAAAATAAACTTAGGATCAGATGCTAAACATCTTGCTATTTCGGTTCTTCTACGTTCTCCACCTGATAGTAAATCACCTCTATTTTTTCTAACATGTCCAAGACTAAATTCTTCAATTAATGATTCTAATTTTTCTTTTTGTTCTTTTCGTGATAAATCGGTAAATTCTAAAATGGACATGATATTATCTTCTACAGAAAGTTTTCTGAAAATAGAAGCTTCTTGTGCTAAATACCCAACTCCTTTTTGAGCTCGTTTATACATTGAATCTTCGGTAATTTCTTCATCATCTAAAAATATTTTACCTGCATTTGGCTTAACCATTCCAACAATCATATAAAACGAAGTTGTTTTCCCTGCGCCATTTGGACCTAATAAACCAATAATTTCACCTTGCTTCACTTCTACAGAAATGCCTTTTACAATTTTTCTACTTCCGTAAATTTTTTCAATATTTTCAGCTCTTAATTTCATTAAATACATGTTAATTAATATATTACTACTAGCAATTCACAAATATAAATAATCTCTTTTTGGTATTTACTAAATTTGAGTTAATTTATTTTTTCTGTAATTTCCTTTCTGCTTTTAGCTGATTTTTAATTACTCTTGCCGAAATAAATATACTTACTTCGTATAATACCATCATCGGAATTGCAACAATTATTTGACTTATTAAATCTGGCGGCGTAATAATGGCAGCCAAAATAAGTACTCCAACTAAAGCGTATTTTCTGTATTTTTTTAAAAATTGCGGCGTTACTAAGCCCATTTTTGTTAAGAAATACATAACTATTGGCATTTCAAAAATCAATCCTGATGCTATTACGGAAGCCTTTAATAAACCAATATACGAGCTTAAATCAATATTGTTTTTAACCTCATCGGCAACGGTATAACTTCCTAAAAAATTAACTGATAATGGCGTTACAATATAATAACCAAACAGTACTCCTAAAAAGAAAAGAAACGAAGAAATTGTTATAAATAATGAGGCTCCTTTTTTTTCATTATCATGTAATGCTGGTCTAATAAACTTCCATATTTCCCAAACAATAAACGGAAACGCAACAATAAATCCTGCTGCAATCGATGTCCAAATATGTGCTGAAAATTGCCCTGCCATAGTTCTACTTTGAACTACAAAAGGAATCTCATCTATACACAAACCTTCTGTTCCAAAACTTCTAGACAGGTTACACATAAATCTATATGTAAAAAACTCAACACGTTTAGGTGCTAAAATGATTTTATTAAAAATAAAATCTTTCATTAAAAACGCAATAATTCCAAAACCAAACACAGCTCCAGTAGACCTTACAAGTGTCCACCTCAACTCTTCAAGATGATTCAAAAAGGACATGTCTTTGTGTTGCTTTGCCATTATTATTTTTTAAAAAACAAAAGTAGTATTTTTTCTACTATTAACACTTTATTTTAGGTTAGTTTATCCTAAAAATTAAGTGTCTATTAATTTAAAATACTAATTCATATTTAAAATTTAACACAAAAAATATCTTGTGCATTTGTAATCTTTTTATAACTAAAATAAATCATGAAACTTAAATTACTATATACCAATCTCTAACATACAATACAGACTTCTTGCATTTTGGGACAAAACGGAAAAGACAGAAACTTTAGTTACCTCAACACACGGAATTGTAAAAAAAAGAGAGAAGAGTTCCAAAAATGGAAATTGAAAAAGCAGAAAGAATAAGAAAAGAATATTTTAATAGCTAAAAAATCAGAATATGAAAACTAAAGTAAAAATGAGAATGATGACTTTAGACCAACTAAAGGACAAGCATATTGGGAAAATCGGTACTGACGAACGAAACAAATATGAATTTGATTTAAAAGTAGACGTTTTAGGCGAAATGATAAAATCAGTAAGAAAGGAAAGACATTTAACTCAAGAACAATTAGGAAAATTAGTTGGAGTACAAAAATCTCAAATTTCAAAACTGGAAACGAACACTCGAAATGTTACAATCGAAACAATATTAAAAGTGTTTAGAACATTAAAAACGAACATCAAATTTAGTCTTGAAAATATGGACGAAAAGTATGAAGTTGCTTAAGAAAAACTACTGGCAACAACGTATAACAGTAATTGGGTTTTCTGCTTAACTTAAAATTTAATACTTTAGCAAAGTTAAGTGTTTAACTCAAAGTTTTCGGCATTTAAAGTCCGCAACTTCGCATATTCAAACGTTAGCAAGCATAAAAAACTCAAAATAAAATTTACTTATGATTGAAAAAATAAGAGCCTTTTCAACAATTAAAAAAACTATTTTACTTATCATTTCTTCAATAATTTGGATTATAATTGCATCTAATTTTGGTTTGGATATTCAAACTAATTGGCTGTTATCAACTTTTGTAATTGCCATTATTGCAAATGTTTTTTTTCCTATGAATAAGAACAAAAAATAAAAAGTATCTTTGTTGTATATTTAAGTTATGAGCAAAACATCAAAAATACAAGTAGAAGACAAACTAATTTCAATCATTAAAAAAGATAAACAAGATTATATTTGCTTAACAGCTATGTTAGCAACAAATAAAAAATTAGAATTAAGAAACTATGATAATTAAATATATATATATTATTGCAAGTTTGCTGTTAGTAAGTTCTTGTACTAGAATTGGAGAGTGTGGTGCTGATATAAAACTTGGAGATATTCCATTGAATGAAGATTCGAGACAATTTATTCCTTATACAGGAAATGAAGAGCTTACTTTTACTAATAATCAAGGTGTAGAACATATATTAAAATCAATTGAAGGAAGGAGATTAATAGATTCACGTTCAATTACAAGAACTATTTGTAACAATGATATGTTTGACACTCAAAAAGAATATTATAAATCTCAAATGGAAGAAATTGTATTTACAGATTCTAATGGGAATCAAATATTTTGGATACGCCTTTTAACTCGTATTATTAACGACGAAAACACTAATGAAAACACTATTTTTGATTTACTGAGTGTTAATATTGGAATATATAATTCAGATTCTGGGATAGAAGCATTTGGTGGAGAACTGAAAATTGTTACAAGAGAAATCCAAAATCAACTTAATACTAATCAAATGGATGAATTAAGGATAGAGAGTAGGTATATTGGAGATACTATTTTATACAATAGAAGTTTTCAGAATGTTTATAAAGCAAAAGCATATGAAAATTCAAAAAGTATATATTATAATAAATCAAAAGGACTAATTGCTCTTGGAACAACAAATGAATTTTGGGTACTTGTCAATTAATAATCTGTCGCTAACAAAATGTAAACGTAATTGCGGGTTTTGTGTTAAATTCAAAGTTTGTAACTTTGAACAACGTTTAGTGATAAATTGAAAGGAAAACACCTTGAAATCCGCGACTTCGCATATTCAAACGTTAGCAAGCATAAAAAACTCAAAATAAAATTTACTTATGATTGAAAAAATAAGAGCCTTTTCAACAATTAAAAAAACTATTTTACTTATCATTTCTTCAATAATTTGGATTATAATTGCATCTAATTTTGGTTTGGATATTCAAACTAATTGGCTGTTATCAACTTTTGTAATTGCCATTATTGCAAATGTTTTTTTTCCTATGAATAAGAACAAAAAATAAAAAGTATCTTTGTTGTATATTTAAGTTATGAGCAAAACATCAAAAATACAAGTAGAAGACAAACTAATTTCAATCATTAAAAAAGATAAACAAGATTATATTTGCTTAACAGGTATGTTAAAAGCAAAAGATGGAAGTTTTTTATAACAGATTGGATGAGAAATAGAAATA
>CAYOFS010000070.1:0-5702 GCA_964403095.1 uncultured Flavobacteriaceae bacterium
TCTTTTTTCTTATAATTATCAAAAGAGTGTGCTTTTTTATAATCCTTATATTGATGAGGACAAATAATTTTAAAAAGGTTGACACATTCTAGATACCAGGTTTCTTTCATAAAGAACAAATATAAAAAAAACACAGCTATATAGCTGTGTTTTTTTATGAATATGTGTGAAATTATTTAAGCATTTTCTTTTTTTATTAAATTAAGTGCTGAACCTTCTCTAAACCATGCTATTTGCCCTTCATTATATGTGTGGTGAAGTTTGATGCTTTCTTGATTGCTATTTTCGTGAGTGATTTCAAGTGTTAATGGTTTTCCAACAGAAAATTCATTCAGATCAGTAAATTCAAAAGTGTCGTTTTCTTGAATTTTATCATAATCGACTTCGTTAACAAATGTTAAGCCTAGCATTCCTTGTTTTTTCAAATTTGTTTCGTGAATACGAGCAAATGATTTCACAATTACTGCCACAACACCTAAATGTCTTGGTTCCATTGCTGCATGTTCTCTTGACGAACCTTCTCCATAATTATGTTCTCCAACAACTATTGAAGGAATTCCAGCTGCCTTATAAGCTCTAGCTGTAGTTGGAACAGGTCCAAATTCACCTGTTAGTTGATTTTTAACTTTATTTGTTGCTTCTCCAAAAGCATTTACTGCTCCGATTAAACAGTTTTCAGAAATATTATCTAAATGCCCTCTATATTTTAACCATACACCTGCCATAGAAATATGATCGGTTGTACATTTACCAGCTGCTTTTATTAATAATTTAGCGCCTTTGATTTCTTTAATTGGAATAAACGGACTTAATAATTGTAATCTTTTAGAGTCATTACTAACAGTTACTTTAACATTAGAGCCATCTTCAATTGGAGCAACAAAGCCAGGATCTTTTACGTCAAATCCTTTTGGAGGTAATTCAAAACCTGTTGGTTCAGTGAACATTACTTCTTCTCCTTTTTGATTGATTAACTTATCTGTTATCGGATTAAAATCTAATTTACCTGAAATAGCAACTGCTGCAACCATAGAAGGTGAAGCTACAAAAGCATGCGTGTTTGGATTACCATCAGCACGTTTAGAAAAATTTCTATTAAACGAATGAACAATAGTATTTTTAGACTGTCCTTCAGCACCTTCTCTTGCCCATTGACCTATACAAGGTCCGCAAGCGTTGGTAAATATTTTAGCATCTAAGTCTTCAAAAATCTGTAATAATCCATCACGCTCCGCAGTATAACGTACTTGTTCTGAACCTGGATTAATTCCAAATTCTGCTTTTGATACCAGGCCTTTGTCAATTGCTTGTTTTGCAATAGAAGCAGCTCTTGATAAATCTTCATAAGAAGAGTTTGTACAAGACCCTATTAATCCCCATTCTACTTTTAGAGGCCAATCGTTCTTAGTTGCTTTTTTAGTTATTTCTTTACCGACTGGAGTAGCTAGATCTGGTGTGAAAGGTCCGTTTAAATGTGGTACTAATTCATCTAAATTAATTTCAATTACTTGATCAAAATATTTTTCTGGATTTTCGTAAACTTCTTCATCTCCTGTAAGATAATCTTTAATTTCATTGGCTGCGTCAGCAACATCAGCTCTATTTGTGGCTCTTAAATAACGTTCTATAGATGCATCGTAACCAAAAGTGGACGTTGTAGCTCCAACTTCGGCTCCCATATTACAAATTGTTCCTTTTCCTGTTGCTGAAAGTGACATTGCACCTTCTCCAAAATATTCAATAATACAATCTGTACCGCCTTTTGCTGTTAAGATACCAGCAACTTTTAAAATAACATCTTTAGATGCTGTCCAACCAGAGAGTTTGCCTGTTAATTTTACACCAATTAATTTAGGGAATTTTAATTCCCATGCCATTCCCGTCATTACATCAACGGCATCGGCTCCACCAACACCGATTGCTATCATACCTAATCCTCCTGCATTTACAGTATGACTATCAGTACCAATCATCATTCCTCCAGGAAATGCATAATTTTCTAAAACTACTTGATGTATAATTCCTGCTCCTGGTTTCCAAAAACCAATTCCGTATTTATTAGATACTGAACCTAAAAAATTAAATACTTCGCTTGATGTGTTTATTGCATTTTGCAAATCTTTATCTGCTCCAATTCTAGCTTGAATTAAGTGATCACAATGTACTGTTGTAGGTACTGCAACTTCTTTTTTTCCCGCTTGCATAAATTGTAGGAGTGCCATTTGTGCAGTTGCGTCTTGACAGGCAATACGGTCTGGAGCAAAATCTACATAATCTTTACCTCTCGAAAAGGCTTTTTTGGGAGAGTTTTCCCATAAATGATTATATAATATTTTCTCTGCTAGCGTTAGAGGTTTTCCAACAATTTCACGAGCAGTATCTACATTTTTTTTCATTCTGTTGTAAACACTTCTTATCATTTCAATGTCAAATGCCATAATATGTGATTTTTAATTATTTGATTTTAGTTATGCAAAATTACGAAACATAGCGTAAATGTTAAAGTTTTTTTAGTACTAATGCTATATTTTTAAGAAATTCTTAAAATAATAGTAAAATGATTAAGTAATTGTTATAAATAGGCGGTTTTGAATGGTAAAATAAAAAAATAAGCAACTATTCAGCCAAAAAACAAAAAAAGACAGTACTTATTAACAATGGTTAGTAACTAAAGTTGTAAATTTTGTTTACAAACTCAATGAAATATTGATAAAATATGGAGTTTTGATGTCAAATCAATAAGTGTATTTTGACAGATAACTAAACCATATCAAATTTTTCAGGTTAAATATGAAATAGAACTTACCCATTCTATAAAACAGTTTTCTAATTGAATACTATCAATTGATGTAAATAGCTTGTTTATAGTGCCTTATGAAGGTGTTTAGTTTGGCAATTCAAGAAATATTCTTAAAAACTCTTCTTTTGATTTTGTAAAACCAACCATTTGTTTCCACGTCTCTGATCCACAAGAGCAGACTGTGGAAGTAGCGATTTTAGTGCATGGACAATGATAAGTTTTGAAACCGATGCCGCTCCACTTATACCACCAACGTGTAGCGAAATATTCGTAGATTCTGGAAATACAAATGGCAATTACCAAAACAATGAAAATATAACTACAACAATTTGTTCTGATAATACAGGTGATGTTGTTACAGTAACTTTTACTTCATTTAGTACAGAAACAAATTTCGATAAATTAAATATTTACGATGGTGCCGATGCAAATGCAACCTTATTAGGAGAATTTGATGGTACAGATTTACCACCAACATTTACATCAACAGCAACAAGTGGTTGTTTGACTTTTGTGTTTACATCAGATATTTCAGCAACAAGAGACGGTTGGGAAGCAAATGTTACTTGTGCGCCACCACCAACTTGTTTAGCGGTTACTAATTTAGTAGAAGTTATAACAGATCATAATTCTGCTACAATACAATTTGATGAAAATAATACACCAGCAGCAACAGCTTGGGAAGTAGAGGTTGTACCATCAGGAACAACACCAACAGAAACAGGAATTGCAATTACAGACAATCCATATACCATAACAGGTTTACAAGCATCATCAGTTTACGATGTTTATGTACGTGTAGATTGTGGTGCAGGAGATTTTAGCACTTGGTCAGAAGTTCTAACTTTTGATACTATAGATGCACCTGTCATAGATTATCCTTATGATGTGGCACAAATACCGTTTCAAATTTATGGTCAACCATTGCCAGATACCATGAATATGGATGACGCTTATATTTGTCAAGTGGTATATACTATATTTATGTAAATGATGATAAACAGACACTTACTAAGAAGTTTGTTAAAGAATAACTATTATTACTCTTTATATTAAAAGCCTTTAAATTCAAATTTAAAGGCTTTTTTTTTTTGGAATAAACAACAATATAATAATAAAAAATAATTATTATATTTGTGTTTTATATCTCATAATATGATTATTTAATTATTTTATGCTATATTTGGATAAATTATTAGATATGAATAGAATAAAAAGTGTTTTAATAGAAAAAGGGATTAAGCAAAAATGGCTTTCTCAAAAAATGGAAAAGAGTTATAATATGGTTAATTCTTATGTGCAGAATAGAAGACAGCCAAGTTTGCAAGATCTATTTAAAATAGCACAAATACTAAATGTTTCTGTAACAGAATTACTTGATACAAAACAAGAAGATACTTTTATCGTAAAGAGCGATTTATCAATAGATACTATTAACATTCCATTATTGGGTAATGTTGCTTGTGGTTTACCAATTTTTGCAAATGAAAATATAGAAGCTGAGGTTCCAATTTCAATTAAATTGATGAAAAAAGGCTATCGTTACTTTTTATTGAGAGCAAAGGGAGATTCTATGGATGATTCTGGTATTAATGATGGTGATTTGGTACTTATTAGACAGCAAAAAGAAGCAAATAATGGTGATAGAGTAGTGGCTCTAATAAATAATGAAGCAACTATTAAAGAGTACCATCATAGTGGGAAATTAGTAGTATTAAAGCCAAGGTCAAAAAGTTCAAAATACCAGCCAATTATTTTATCGAATGATTTTTTAATTCAAGGAATAGTAGAGTCGGTAATTGCGATTTAATTCAGATTAGGGTTTTCAGGAGCATTTGCCCATATTTGATATTCTCCACCAGATTTCATCATTTCGTCTTTCCAAAATGATTTTGGAGATACGTTTAAAATGTTAGGGTAATCATTTTTTTTAAGAATCCAAGAAGATTCATCTTTCATTTCACTTAATAATTGATTAGAGTCCCAGCCTGTATAACCTAAAAAAAATCGAAGTTCATTTTCCGAAATTTCATTTTCTTCAAGCAATGATTTTAAAACATCAAAATCTCCCGCCCAAAAAACATCATTATTGATTGGTAAGCTGTTTGGAATTAAGTGTGGTACACTATGAATAAAATAAAGATTTTCAACTGATACTGGTCCGCCATCATATATAGTATGATTAGATTTTATTTCGGGTATTAGATCATTAATTGTAAATTTTGATGGCTTGTTAAGTATAAAACCAAGAGAGCCATCTTTATTGTGTTCTGTTAATAGTATGACAGATCTATTAAATGAATTATCATTCAATATAGAAGGTTCAGCAATTAGAATAGTTCCTTTTTGTAATTTGATATCTATCATTTAATCCAATTTAGTGATAAATATATGAATTTATTTTAATAAAAAAAAACTCTCTTTAATTAAAAAGAGAGTTTTTATAAAATGGATAAACTTAATTTACTAGTTTACACAGTTTTTTAATTCAGATCCAGCTTTGAATTTCACTACATTTTTAGCTGCAATTTGAATAGCTTTTCCTGTTTGAGGATTTCTTCCTGTTCTTGCAGCTCTTTTAGATACATCCCAAGATCCAAATCCTACTAAAGATACTTTGTTACCTTTTTTAAGACTTCCTTTTACTGCATCCATCATTCCTGCTAATGCTTTTCCTGCTGCTGCTTTTGAAATTCCTGCATCTGAAGCCATTGCTTCAATTAATTCTGATTTGTTCATAATATTTAATATTAATTGGTTAAAAATTTATTATTTGCTTCTTATAGCGTAGCAAATATAGGTTTTAAAAGGGTTTGTGCAATGGATTTATAAAAAAACACTCAATTTTGTTAATAAATAAGGCGTTTTGTTAATAAAGAACATGTAAAAGAACATGTAAAAG
>CAYOFS010000070.1:5802-10095 GCA_964403095.1 uncultured Flavobacteriaceae bacterium
TGTTAATAAATAAGGCGTTTTGTTAATAAAGAACATGTAAAAGAACATGTAAAAGCACTTGTGGCTATTCAACGTGCTTTATATACTCGTCAAATTGAAATCCATTTAAAAAACTTTTGATGTCCATTTTTCGCTTTCCAGATAGTTGAAGCTCATTAATAATTAGATACCCTTCTTTGGTAGCAATTTTTAGTTCTTTTTTTGAAAAGTGAATACTTCCAATTTTAAAATGATGCGTATCCGTTATTTTTCGTGCTTTATATATTTTTAACTCTGTTTTATTTTCTCCATTATAAAGAGTTGTCCATGCAACAGGATAAGGAGAAAGTCCTCTTACCTTATTATATATATTGTTTAAGGAGTCGTTCCAGTTTATTTCACAAGTTTCTTTAAAAATTTTGGGAGCGTGTTTAGGAGTTCTATCTGGCTGTGGTTTGGTTTTAATAGTATTTTTTTTTATTTTTTTGATGGTTTTGACTACCAATTTACTTCCTAAGTGCATCAATTCATCGTGAAGTTCACCAGCAGTTTCATCTGCTAAGATATTACATTCTTTTTGTAAAATTATTTCACCTGTGTCAATTTTTTCATCAATAAAAAAAGTGGTTACACCGGTTTTTGTTTCGCCATTAATAATAGCCCAGTTTATTGGAGCAGCACCTCTGTATTCTGGCAGTAATGAAGCGTGAAGATTAAAAGTTCCGTATTCTGGCATTTGCCATACAGCTTTTGGGAGCATTCTAAAAGCAACTACAATCTGTAAATTAGCATTTAACTGTTTTAGCTTACTTAAAAAGTCTTCGTTTTTGAGGTTAGTAGGTTGTAATATTTTTAATTCATGCTCTAAAGCAAATTTTTTAATAGCAGATTGGTTTACTTTTCTGCCTCGTCCTGCGGGTTTGTCTGGTGCAGTAATAACGCCAACAACTTTATATTGCTTTTTTAATATTTTTTTTAAAATGCTCACTGCAAATTCAGGAGTTCCCATAAAAACAATTCGTATGTCTCTCATTTTATGCTTTTTTTGTATTTGTTTGTTTTTGTAAGAATAATTTTGTTTTGTTCTAACAATAAACGGATAGATGTAATAAGTTCAGCTTCATTAATATTTAGCAAAATTACCAATTCTTTTGATGATAATTCTTGGTTATCATCTAATTTTGATAAAATTTGTTCAATAGCAGTAGTTAAGTTGTTTTTAGAGTGTTTGCTGTCTAAACATACATCACAAATACCACATGTCTTTGGGGTTTTTTCATCAAAATAGGCTAGGAGTTGTTTGTTTCTACATGCTTTGTTGTTTTCAATAAAATTAAGTATTGTACTTGCTTTTTTGAGTTTTATACTATTGCGTTGTTTTATATTTTTTGAAATACTATTTATAGTGATATTATCTTCTCGCATCATTAAAAACTGAATTTCGGTATTGTTAGATTGGTATATATATTCAATTATATTATCTTTTTCAATTTGCAGTAATTGAGACTTAATATCCGATTTTGTTTTGTGTAGTTTTTTTGCTAAATAAGTTTCATTAATAGGAGTTCTGTTTTCAAAAATCCCACCATAGCTTCTAAGTAGCAATTGAATTAATTCTTTATACTGGTTTTTTTTGCTCGTATAATTTAAAGTATATTCATTATTGCTTTTGAATTTAATTGAGCTAATTTTATTAAAACTTTCTTCATAAACTAGTACATCTTCTTTTTCAAGGACTTGAATGGCATTGAATGTTTTGAATATATTCAATTTGTATTTAGCACAAAAATCTTGGAGATTGAATGAAAATTTATTTAAGGGCAACTCTCCTTTTGATATAAATAGATGTTGGTTTAAATAATTATAAACTTGTTTAATGGTTTCTATTTGAGTTATTCCATTGTTAATTCGTTTATTGAAATCAAAGATAGTGGATTGATTGTATAGAATAACCGAAAAGGCTTTTTTACCATTACGTCCAGCTCTTCCTGCTTCTTGAACATAATTTTCTAAGCTGTTAGGAATTTCAATATGTATAACAACCTTTACATTATCTTTATCAATCCCCATTCCAAAAGCATTGGTTGCCACCATTATATTAACTTGTTCAGTCATCCATTTTTTAAAGTGTAAATCTTTATTGGTAGCAGCTAATCCTCCGTGATAAAAAGTGCTTTTGTAGCCTAGTGAATTTAAGTAATCACTTACATCTTTTGTTCTTTTTCGGGTATTTACATATATAATTGATGGCTGGTTTATTTTAGTTAGAATTCGTTTTAATTTATGATAAACATCTTCGGTTTCAAAAACCTGGTAAGCCAAATTTTCTCTCTGAAAAGTATCTTTATAAATAATAGGTTTATTTAATGATAGAAGCGTTATTATATCATTAACTACTTTTTTTGTAGCAGTTGCAGTAACTGCAATAAAAGGTGTGTTTGGAAGTAGCTCTTTGAGTATATTTATTTTTAAATAACTAGGTCTAAAATCGTGTCCCCATTCCGAAATACAATGTGCTTCATCTACTGCAATTAAACTAACTTCTAATTGTTGTATTTTTTGTTGAATAAATTCGGATTGTAATTTTTCAGGAGATAAATAAAGGAATTGTATTTTTCCATAACGCATATTATCAAATGCAATAACAATTTCAGACTCTGTTAATTTAGAGGTAAGAGCAACAGCTTTTATGTTTTTTTTTTCTAAACTATTTACTTGGTCTTGCATTAAAGCAATTAAAGGAGAGATTACAATACAAACCCCTTTGCTTAATAAAGTAGGAATTTGATAACATATAGATTTTCCTCCTCCAGTAGGTAGTAAGGCTACAACATTTTTTTTTAAGAGAACATCATTAATGATTGCTGCTTGCGATTTTCTAAAATCAGCATGTTTCCAATATTTATGTAAGATATCAAGAGCTGTCATTTTTTGTGTTGCATCAATTGCATTTTATTTTATGTGCTCTAAAATAAAATTGGCACGTTCTGTTTCAGTTCCAAATGGGACTTCAATAATATCATACCCTAAGCTCTCATATGCTTTTTTTAAATGATTATAAATAGCTAAAGATTGCTCAAAACTTTCATAGCGTTCGTTATCTGTTATATATATATCTTTCCAAGGAGGCATTATAAATACGGGATTAGAATATGTGTTATTTTTACTCTCTTCAATAAAAATGTCAGGATATGTTACGCCTAAATAATTCATATAAGCAAAAACATCAGGAATACCTCTATCAAAAAAAATAGTGTCATCTTGTAATTCAGAGGCTTTTTTAAATTGATTTACTCTTCCTTCTAATAACATTTTACTAAATAACATTGGATCTTTTAAAAAAAGTTGTTCAATGCCGTTTTTTCTAGCCATTAAAGTGACTTTTCTAGATATTTCATGCTTACAATGATAGCTTAATTTTTCTAAAGCAATAATAACAGTCGATTTACCTGTTCCAGGACCGCCAGTAATTACAATTTTTTTTTGCATGTGTAATTTTGTTTATAGCAAAGGTAGTTGTTCAATGTGAAATATACAATTAAATTTTTTAAGTTGTTCCACTAAATTCGCAGTAGAACTAAATAAACAAATAAATAAATACATAAACACAACAAAAAAACGTATTTTTGTTTTTATGATTAAAGCAAAAAACATTCATAAATTTTATGGAGATTTAGAAGTATTAAAAGGAGTTGATTTGTATATTAAGCAAGGAGAAGTAGTTTCTATTGTTGGTCCTTCAGGCGCAGGAAAAACCACCTTGTTGCACATTTTAGGAACACTAGATAAACCATTATTGAAAGAAGGTGCTTCCTTAAGTTTGAATAATATTGATGTTGTAAAGTTAAACGATAACGAATTATCAAAATTCCGAAATAAAAATATCGGATTTATTTTTCAATTTCATCAATTATTACCAGAGTTTACAGCCCTGGAAAATGTTTGTATTCCAGCATTTATAGCAAATGTTTCTAAAAGTGAAGCCGAAAAAGAAGCTAAAGAGATTTTATCTTTTTTAGGATTGTCAGATAGAATTCACCATAAGCCAAATGAACTTTCAGGAGGAGAACAACAACGTGTAGCAGTTGCAAGAGCCTTGATAAATAAGCCTAAAGTTATTTTTGCCGATGAACCAAGCGGGAACTTAGACACAGCATCAGCAAAAAATTTACATGAGTTGTTTTTTACTCTAAGAGATAAATATAATCAAACATTTGTTATTGTAACGCATAATCAAGAATTAGCAAATATGACAGATAGGAAATTAGAAATGCGTGATGGAGTTTTGGTTAATTAGAAAGGAAAGTTGAAAAG
>CAYOFS010000071.1:0-4599 GCA_964403095.1 uncultured Flavobacteriaceae bacterium
CCCAATGAATAGAAATATTGTAGGCAATAAAATCACTTTCAATAATGGATATGCTCATTATGAATTAGAAAGTAAGCAATGGAAACCTTACGATGTTTCAGGTAGTTATTCTAAAATTAAACGGTATAAAAGTTTTTTAAACCATACTAAATTACATCGTTTTGAGTTTTCTGTAGATAAATCTAATTTACTTTTTCTTAATAAGAACAACGATACAATTAATAAAATCAAATCAAATCAACAAATTGAGGATTCACATACTCGAGGGCAAGTAAATGATAGTACTTATATTTGGTTGTCAGATAAATCATATTCGGTTTTAAATTTAAACAAGCAAAACCTTAAAACTACTTTTTTTAAAAATGT
Source organism: uncultured Flavobacteriaceae bacterium (assembly GCA_964403095.1). Taxonomy (GTDB): domain Bacteria; phylum Bacteroidota; class Bacteroidia; order Flavobacteriales; family Flavobacteriaceae; genus S010-17. Next base: position 367 of record CAYOFS010000071.1, read on the forward strand.
TATAAATATAGAAAAATCAAAATACGTACGTATGCATGTAGTTAATAATCAGGTACAGATAACAGGTGTGGGTTTTGTATCGATATTAGATAAAGGTTATAATTTAACCAATACATATTATATACCTAAAAACTTAAAAGCACATTTTTCGTTTGTAGATAGACAAGATAATTTATGGTTGGCTACTTTTACTAATGGCGTTTACAAATTACCAAAATCTAAACAAAATACAGTTTATACCTTAAAAAATGAAAAAGTAGGTAAAATTAAAAAAGTAAATAATAGGTTACTTACTACTGTATTAAATAAGGGTTTTTATAAATATGATAGTATAACAAAACAATTTACTCCTTTTATAAAAGATAGTAATTATAGTTATGGTGTTTTTGATATAACAGAATTAAATAAACAATATTTCATTACCGATAATAAAATAACAACTATTGAAAACGCTAAAAAAACAACACAATATGCTTTAAAAGCAACTAATTTATTTAATGAAAAAGCGAGGCAGTTAGTTTATCATAAAAATTATTTATATGGTAATTTTACATCTGGTTTAAACAAACTGACAACAGATAACCTTAGTATTAGTAAACAATATTCATTAAACGGAATTCGCACTTTTGTGTCTTTCAAGAATGAACTTATTATTGGATCTTCAAATGGTCTAAAAATTCTAAAAAATGATACTATAGAACCAATAAATTTTAAAAACATTATTCCAAATAAGCTATATAAAAAACCAATTTTAAGTTTAAATAAATTAGATGACAACTCTTTATTGGTAGGAACCGATTCTTATGGTGCTTTTATAACAGATTTAGATAAAATAATTCATTTAAAAGAAACCGAATTTCTTAGTATTAACCATTCCTTTATAGAAAATGATAATTTATGGTTAGCCACAAATAAAGGTGTTTGGTATTATAAAAAAAACAAAAACAATAATTATTCTTTTGTTACTAATTATAATATAAATGACGGTTTACTTTTAAATAATGTAAAGTCGGTTTATGCAACAGGTACCAATTTAATTATTAGTAGTAATATAGGTGTAGTTACTATCCCAAAAAAGAAACAGGAAGAATTAAAATTATTAGGTGTTTATGTAGACAAAATAAAATTTGATAATAAAGAGTTATTATCAAATAGCACTCATTATACCAATAACAATACGGTAAGTTTTAATGTAGCAACTATTGATTTTTCAGAAAAATTAGAAAAGCATTACCAGTATCAATTGCAACCACTACAAAGCAAATGGATTAGCACAACATCTAAGCAAATATCATTTAATGAGTTGCCTCCAAATAAATACACATTACTAATTAAAGCTAATGATAAGCAAAACGAGTTTAGTTTTAAAATCACACCACTTTGGTATCAAACTTTATTGGCAAAAATAGTTTTTGGAATTTTAATAAGTTCTTTTTTACTTGGACTTATTTTATTTATGAGAAAAAGAGAACTAAAAAAACAAGAAAAAAAATTAATGGTTGAGAAAAAACTAGCCGATTTTGAACTACATGCCTTACGAAGTCAGATGAATCCACATTTTGTATTTAATTCACTTAATGCAATACAATATTATATTACTAAAAACGAAATTGATTTATCAGAAAAATATTTAGTGAAATTTTCACGCTTAATTAGAATGTTTTTTGATTTTTCAAGTGATAAAGAGATTACTTTAAATCAGGAAATTAATTTATTAAAAGGGTATTTGGAAATAGAGAAAATGCGTTTTGGAGAAGAGTTTAAGTATGATTTTATTATTGATAATAAACTCAACATTCAAAAACAAGTAATACCTACAATGTTGTTGCAACCTATTGTTGAGAATGCCGTTAATCATGGAGTATTTCATAATCAAGGGAAAGGTGTTGTAGAAATAGTGTTTAATTATATTAATAAAAACACGTATAAAGTAATTATTACAGATGATGGAATAGGAGTGAAAAGATCTAAAGAAGTTCAACAAAAATCATTAAAAAATTTGAAATCGAAATTGCATTCTACACAAATTTTAAAAGAGCGACTAGAATTATTAAACCAAAATAAAATTTGGGATATAAGTTATAAGCTTACTAGTGATTTGAGTGATGATAAAGGAACAAGTGTACAATTAATCTTTACTAAAAATGGATAAAATAACTGCTATATTAATTGATGATGAGGCCAAGGCTTTAGAAAGTTTACAGATAAAAGTGTCTAAGTTTTTTCCTGAAATTGAAATTGTTGCCTTGTGTAGCAATCCTCAAAAAGCAATTGATACAATAAATAACCTTAAGCCAAATTTATTGTTTATAGATATTGAAATGCCAGTCTTAAGTGGCTTTGATGTTTTAGCAAAAATTAAAAACCCTGATTTTGAAGTAATTTTTGTAACTGCTTATAATAATTATGCAATTGAAGCAATTAAAAATTGTGCCATTGGTTATGTGGTAAAGCCAATAGATAATGATGAGTTAAAACAAGCAATAAATAGCGCAATTAAAAATATTCAACAGAAAACAGCTTTTGAAAAAAACATGCAACTTTTAGCTAATTTAGGTAGTAAATCTACCAAGTCTAGTATTGCAATTCCTTCGCAAAAAGGTTTGAGTTTTATAAAAACGGAACATATTATTCGTTTTGAAGGTGTAGATGGTTATACTAGAATTTATTGTGTTGATGCAAAGCCTATTTTGAGTTCGTATAATATTGGTAAATTCTCTAAAATGTTAAAAGGAAGGTCTTTTTTTCAATCACATAAATCACATATTGTCAATCTTAATTATGTACAATCTATTTTAAAAGAAGGCTCTATTGAATTAAACGACAAAAGCACAGTTCCGTGTGCTAAGACAAAACGAAGTGAATTGGTAGATAGAATGAGTGAGCTATAACTATTTATTCTTTTCTTCAATCCATTTACTTAAATATTTTGTGCTTTTTAAGGTATGGTGATGTAGTATTTCACCTATAAAATTAGCTAATCTGTACTGCTGTAAATTACTTTTTAGATCTTGTATTGCTACAATAAAATCATTTTTATAAAGAGATTTATTATATACGGAATTTATAATATTAAATCCGTTTTTTTGAGCCTTTATCCAAAATTCTTTTTTTGAATATAAATTAACAGCAGAGTTGCTAATTTCAAGAGTTGTACCTTCAATAAAACCACTCCATTCCAATTCTCCATGCATACTTTCCGCGCCAATTCCCGTTGTAATACTTGGTATGCCAAATTGCATGGCTTCGGTAAGCTTGCCTTTTATTCCTGCGCCAAATCGTAAAGGAGCAAGACATACTTTGTAATTTTTTAAGTCGTTTATATTTTTTAGTTTCCCTTTAATTAAAAAGTGCTCTTTCACATTATTAAGTTGTGTTATTTTTTGCGAAGGATATGCGCCAAAAACATGTAATTCGGCTTTTGGTAATTGCTTAGATATTAAAGGCCAAATCTCTTTTTTTAAAAATAATACAGCATCATAATTAGGACTGTGTAAAAAATTTCCTATAAAATAAAAATTATTTCGTTCTTCAAAACTAGGTAGTTGGTTTGTTTCTTTTTCTGTAATTTCATCTAGTAAAAACGGCATGTAATATAATAGCTGAGAGTCTATTTTAAAAACATTTTTCAATAAGTCCATTTCATATGTAGAAATAATTAAAGATAAATCACATCGTAAAATACTTGCAATTTCTCGTTTTGCAATTTCGGATTTTAACAAGTCATTTTCTTGAAATTCCGTATTGTTTTTCAAGGCTATTTCTCTTGTTTTTCGTAAACAATGTAAATCCTCCGTATCTAAAATTCGCAGTGTATTTGGTAGTGTTTCAGCAACACGCCAGCCAAATTGCTCTTCCACAATAAACCGATCAAAAATCACGATATCTGGTTTTAACTCAAGTAATAAATTATTGAAATTAGAATTATTAAGCTGAATAGAAGTAGAGTCAATTCCTAAATTAGATAAATCAAAAGCATTATCGCTTTTTTGAGCAGTACTTACATAAGTGATTTTGTAATCTTGAGATTTAAAAATATCAATAAGCTGCAACATTCTACTACCAGCAGCAGAAGAATTAGGCTCAACCCAAACGGAAGAAATGATAAGAAGTTCCCATCTTCCGTCTTCCCAAAGGGAAGAGACTTTATCCGTATTATGTTTGTGTTTATGTGTTGCCAATACTAATTAAAATTTAATTCTATTTTTATTTTAAAGGTATTACAGTAGTGGT
>CAYOFS010000071.1:4699-9793 GCA_964403095.1 uncultured Flavobacteriaceae bacterium
TTAATCAAAAATCAGTACTAAAATAATTGATTTTAGTTCCTTCCTTTTGGGAAGAGACTTTATCCGTATTATATTTGTGTTTATGTGTTGTCAATACTAATTAAAATTTAATTCTATTTTTATTTTAAAGGTATTACAGTAGTGGTAATTAATCAAAAATCAGTACTAAAATAATTGATTTTAGTTCCTTCCTTTTGGGAAGACGGAAGATGGGATTAACTTATTCAAAGTATATTCAATTAGTTCTTCCACAGCTTTGTAAGGGTCTTCACTAAAAGTCCCATTAGCTCTATTTGCGATAATGCAATTCATAGAAACCGCTTTATGTCCTAAAAGTTTTGCTAAGCCGTAAATTGCTGAGGTTTCCATTTCTAAATTAGTAACTTGAATACCATTAAAATTAAACGAATCTATTTTATTATTGAGGTTGTTATCTTGAAGAGCTAAACGTAAAATTCGCCCTTGTGGACCATAAAAACCACCTGCAGTACCAGTAATACCTGTAAATATCTTATCCGATGTTAATTTTGCTTCTACCTCAGCACTGTTGGTCACAATATAAGGTCGTGATTTTCTATTATTATAATTAGTGTGTTTTATAAAAGCATCTTCCATTTCTTTTTCAAGGATATCTTCGCAGTCATAAGCGTGTAGCATTCCGTCAAAACCTAAGCCATATTTTGCTAAAACAAAACTATTAACAGGCACATTTTTTTGTAAAGAGCCAGAAGTTCCAATTCTTACAATAGTTAATGATTTATGCTCTTTTTTTACTGTTCTGGTTTTTAAATCAATATTAACCAAAGCATCTAACTCGTTTACAACAATGTCAATATTATCAGGACCAATACCAGTAGATATAACTGATATTTTAGTTCCTTTATAAAAACCTGTGATTGTTCTAAATTCCCTTTTTTGAGTTTCAAACTCAATAGTGTCAAAATGCTTTGCTACTTTAGGCACTCTATTTTGATCACCTACAAAAATAATAGTATCTGCAATATTTTCTGGTTGTAAGTTTAAATGATAAACACTTCCATCTGGATTTAATATTAATTCTGATTCTGCTATTCTTGTCATGATGATTACTTTAATATGGCTAAGTAGCAAATTTACAACTTTAGATGTTTTGAGCAAAAATAAAATAAATTTATCTTTTTTTTAAACTTAATATTGGGCTTAAGTCTTGATTTAATTGTTGTTGTGAAGTAATTAACAATGTAACGTTAATAAATTAAGTATGTTTCGTTAATTTTTTGTTAAATGACCCTTATATTTACGAAAAATTTAATCATTAAAACAATAAAAATGAAAAAAAACTACCTTATTATTTTATTATTAATGTTGGTGTTTGTTGGGTTTTCCCAAACAACAACATCTTCAATGAGCGGAATTGTAACTGACGATCAAGGAGAGCCTTTAGCAGGAGCTAGTGTTGTTGCTATTCACACTCCAACAGGATCAAAGTATGGTTCAGTTTCACAATTTAGTGGTAATTACGCCATTAGAAACATGAAAGTTGGCGGACCTTATACGGTAACAGTTAGTTATGTCGGTTTCCAAAAGCAAGAAGTTACAGATGTTTACTTACAATTAGGGCAAACATTTAATTTAGATGTTAAAATGGCTCTAGCAGGTGAAACTCTTGAAGCAGTTGTTATTCAATCGGGTAAAAATAAAACCTTCAACAGTGGTAGAACAGGAGCTGAAACCTCTTTAGGTTCAAAAGAATTAAGAACGATGCCTTCTATTTCACGTTCGGCTGCTGATTTTTACAGATTAGATCCTTCTTCAAGTGGAGGTTCATTTGGCGGTAGAAATGATCAATTTAATAACTTTACTTTAGATGGTTCTATCTTTAATAATCCATTTGGGTTAGATGCAGCAACTCCAGGTGGACAAACCGGAGCATCGCCAATATCTATTGATGCAATTGAGCAAATTCAAGTTTCAACTGCGCCTTATGATGTGTCTATGTCTGGTTTTACAGGAGCTTCTGTAGATGCAGTTACAAAATCTGGTACAAATGAATTTCATGGTACTGTTTATGGTTTTTATAGAAATCAAGATTTAACTGGTTCTAAAGTAATGGGTGAAGATATTTTTGTTCCTGAATTAAAACAAGCTCAATATGGAGTTAGTATTGGTGGACCAATTGTTAAAAATAAATTATTCTTTTTTGCTAATTTTGAAAAAGATGATAGAACAGATGCAGGTTCAAACTGGGTTCCTAACGATGGTGATGCTACGCAAGGAATTAACGAATCTTCGGTATTGTTAAGTGATATGCAGTCAGTTCAGACTGCTTTAGCTGGCTTAGGGTATGATACTGGAGCAATCCAAGGTTTCACACATTCTTCTGGTTCAACAAAAGGAATTGTTAAGTTTGATTATAATTTAAGTGATGATCATAAATTGGCTTTTGTTTATAATTTTTTAGATGCTTCTAGAGATAAACCAGCACATCCTACAGCTTTAGGTTTTAGAGGTCCAAATTTTAACACCTTGCAATTTGAAAATACGGGATATCAAATTAATAATAAAATACAATCCTATTTATTAGAATTAAATTCGAATTTTTCTGATAAAATCTCGAATAAATTTCAAATGGGTTATACACATTTTGATGATTTTAGAAATCCTAAATCAGCTGCTGCTCCAACAATTACAATTTTAGATGGTAGTGGTGCTAATTATATTATTGCTGGTCATGAACCATTTTCTATACATAATAAATTAGATCAAAAAGTAATTCAAATTTCAAATAATATGAATATCCTATTAGATAAACATAACTTAACTGTAGGATTTAACTTTGAAAAATTTATGTTTAAGAACTCTTTTAATTTAGGTAACTATGGAGCTGCTGGGGTTTTCTTTCCTTCTTATAATAGTGTAGCTGATTTCTTAGCAGACTCTGCTCCAGGTGGAGGATTAGATATGCAATTACAAGCTGCTACAGCTTCAGAAACAGCATTGAATGCAGCTGGCGTAGGTGTTACAGGCGGTTGGAATATGGCTAAAACAAATGTTGGGCAATTAGCAGGATATTTACAAGATGAATGGAGTGCAACCGATAAATTAAAACTTACTTTTGGTATTCGTTTTGATAAACCGATGTATTTTAATACATCAGATTTAGCACAAGAGTTTATTGACACACAATGTTGTTATGATGATACGATTGATTATTTTGATCCAGCAACAGGTAATGCAGTAAAGTTTGACTCTACTAAAATGCCATCGGATGAAATAATTATTTCACCAAGATTTGGATTTAATTGGGACGCAAAAGGTGATAAATCTTTACAAGTTCGTGGTGGAACAGGAGTGTTCACAGGTCGTTTGCCTTTTGTTTGGCTTGGAAATCAAGTTGGTTCACCAAATTCATGGTTTTACCAAGTTACCGATCCAGATTTCAATTGGCCAAAAGTTTGGAAGTCTAGTTTAGGTGTAGATAAAAAAATGAAATATGGTATTGTTGCTTCAGCAGATTTTTCTTATGCTAAAGATTTAGTTGCTGCTCACGTGCAAAACTGGGGTTTAAAAAGTCCATCGGGTAATTTGGTAGGAGTTGATACGAGACCTATTTATACTGCTGCTGATAGAGGAGCAACTGATGCTTATGTTTTTACTAATTCAGATAAAGGATATGCAGTAAACGCAACATTTAAAGTGGAAAAATCTTTTGAGAATAAGTTATATGCAAGTTTAGCTTATAATTTTATGGAAGCTAAATCAGTTAACTCTATTGAGGCTGAAATTACAGGTGATGCTTATGCATTCAATCCTGTTTTAGGAAATGTTAATGATGATATTTTAACACATTCTAAATATGGTGATAGACATAGAGTTGTTGGTGTTGTGTCTAAAAAATTCACTTATGGAAATGACAAACATTCTACATTAATTTCTACTTTTTATGAATATGCTAAAGGAGGAAGATTTTCTTACACATATGCTGGTGATATTAATGGTGATGGTGTTTTTCCTTGGACAGCTTCAGGTGTTAATGATTTAATTTATATTCCTACGGAAGCTGAAATTACATCAATGAATTTTTCTGGTACAGGTCAAGGTGCTGCATGGAACGATTATATTGAGCAAGATGATTATTTAAGTAAAAATAGAGGTGCTTATGCAGAACGTTATGGAGCTTTATCTCCTTGGAGAGGTAAATGGGATATGAAAATCATGCAAGAATATAAAATTAGCACTAAAAACAGTGTTCAATTTAGTGTTGATATTTTAAATGTTGGTAATATGTTAAACTCTAAATGGGGAGTTGTACAAACGCCTACTTCTGTTCAGCCAATTGGTGTTACTGTTGATGGGGCTGGAGTTCCAACATACACTTTTGATGGCACAGTTAATAAAACGTTTGCTTATGATACAAGCTTATTATCTAGATGGCAAATGCAATTTGGTTTAAGATATATTTTCTAAGATCAAAATATTATAAAATAAAAAAAGACTGTCTGAAAAGACAGTCTTTTTTTATTTCTTTTTTTTAGTTATAGTTTTCATTAAAAAAGCATTTAATTCTATCATTTGTGTAAAGGCAAGTTTTTTTCCAAACTGACCAATGAAATACATAATTACCCAAATAACAGGTATTGTTATGAGCATAAATTTATAGAAACCATAATCTTTTTCTAAGCTCCATTTAACATAAAATAATACGAAAAAGACAATAAAAGAAAGAGCAAGAGCAAAATGGATAAACATAAACATAGTCCATACTTGAGGTTTTGGACCAAGAATTCCTTTGACTATTGTTTTGCCTTCTACATTTTTTGCTATTTCAACTTGTAATTGAGGCGACCAGAAATGTTCTTCTACTTTTGGAACATCTTAAAAAATATGATTTCCAGATTGTTTGAAGCAGTACTTACAATCTCCATTAGTAATATTATCTTTAAATTTTTGAAGAATTACTTCCTGACTTTCATCAAGTTCTATTTTAAAACGTGGTTTTAAAAGAATTTTATTTATTTCTTCTCCATGAATTGGTTGGTTCATTATATTTGATTTTGATTCAAGTTTTTGCCAATAAAAAACCCAAACTTTTATTAGTTTGGGTTAAATGTATGA
>CAYOFS010000072.1:0-9593 GCA_964403095.1 uncultured Flavobacteriaceae bacterium
TCATTCATTTTATATTTGTTTTAATACCATTAAATTTGTAGTAGAACCATAAAATCTATAATGATTGTAATAGTTGTTCAAAATTACTATTAGAAATAAAGGTAAAGTTATTTTTAATAATTCCTTTTTTGTCAATAATGATCGCTCTTGGAAAATCATTAGTATAAAAAACATGTTTATTTGGTTCAATTAATTGAAATTGGTTTGTTAAATTTAGGTTATTTGCTTTGGCGTAAGCTTTCCAGTTATAATTATCTAATTGTCCGTCAATTCCTATAAAGCGAATGTTTGAGTGTTTGTTGGTTAAGAAATTAACTCTTTTTGCCATGTTTTGTATTCTGTTTAATTCTTTTGGCCAAAAATAAATAACCATGTTTTCACCTATTAAGTTGTTGGAGTTAATAATGCGGTTGTTTGTGTTTTTTAAATAAAATTCGGGTAGTTTTTTGTTTTTTTCTAAGGTGTTTATTATTTGTAAAATTCTAGTTACAGTATTTGTTTTGGTTGTGTCATTGCAGTTTTTAAAAAAAAGAGCTTTTGTCTTTTCTTTATTTTTATCGGAACATGAGCTGTCAAATAAGCTATTTATATATGTTTTTTTAAGCATGCTATTTTTTAATTTTTCATCAGGAACAAGGCTGTTTATTTTAGTTAATAAAATAGCCGATAATTCATTTAATGTATCTTTTTCGAATTGAAAAAATGCAGTATTATATATTTTACTCCATAAATAGCTTTTATAGGCATAATAATCTTTAAAAATAGTTTTTTTATTTTCTATAATTTGTCTGTGTGAATAAAAGGATTTTGATAATTGAGGTAATTTTTTTAATTGATGTTGTTTTTTATAGTGTAATGGGTACTCTTCTTTGTTGGCATATATTGGTAGGTGGATAATATCTGAAATTAATTCGTTAAAATGATCAGTTTCTTGTACTGAGTTTTCTTTAAAATGCTTTAATTGTGTTTTTTTTAACTGAATAAGCGAATCTACTTTTGACATGAAATCAGATTCGTTTAATTTAAAATAATTATAAAACTGACGTTCTTCTTGCTCGTTTTCTAAAAATAATTGAATTAATAAATTATTTCTATTTGCACCTTTACCACTAAAAACTAAAGATTCGTCAAAATCCCAAGAATTAAAACGTATTAATAAACTATCTTTTTGCTGTAAATAAATATATTGAAATTCTTCACCATGTTTAAAGGTGTATAAATCATCATTAATACTGTCTAATTTAAAGAGGAATTTATTGTTATGGTTCAGCTTAGCTGTTGCGATTTTTTCATGATTTTTAAATATAGAAATACTATTATCTTTTGGGTTTTTTATTTGACCTCCAAAATATATAGGTTTATTTTTGACAGTAGTATTACACCCTATTACTAAGAGAAGCATTATAATACTGTAAAAAATATTTTTCATTATTAAAATTGTTAGTTTTACTTTAACAAAACTATTACAATCTAATTGTATTGATGTTAAATGAACGTTAAAAAAAGTTTTTTTACTAATTATGATGTTTCTATTCAGTTTGAAGCTATTTCTAATTCAAAAAAAAGCTTACTTTTGCAAAAAAATAAAAGTATTATGTTAACAGTATCAAACCTATCGGTTCAATTTGGAAAAAGAGTGCTTTTTGATGAAGTAAACACAAAATTTACTCACGGAAATTGCTATGGTATAATAGGCGCAAATGGAGCAGGAAAATCAACTTTTTTGAAAATTATTGCTGGTGATATGGAGCCAACAAGCGGTAATGTATCCCTTGAAAAAGGGAAAAGAATGTCCGTTTTATCTCAAAATCACTTTGCTTTTGATAAATTTAATGTACTGGATACTGTTTTGATGGGAAATAAACCTTTATACGAAATTAAACAACAAATGGATGCGTTGTATGCTAAGCCAGATTTCTCTGAAGAAGATGGTGTTAAGGCAGGTGAACTTGGAGGTGTCTATGAAGAAATGGGTGGTTGGACTGCAGAAAGTGATGCTGCGTCATTATTATCATCGGTTGGTATTAACGAAGAGATGCATTATACTTTAATGCAAGATGTTGGAGGAAAGGCAAAAGTGAGAATATTAATAGCACAAGCTTTATTTGGAAATCCCGACTTACTTGTAATGGATGAGCCTACGAATGATTTGGATTATGAAACTATTTCGTGGCTAGAAAAATTCTTAGCAAACTATAAAAATACAGTGATAGTGGTATCGCATGATAGGCACTTTTTAGATGCTGTTTGTACACATATATCAGATATTGATTTTAATAAAATCACACATTATTCAGGTAATTATACTTTTTGGTACGAGTCAAGTCAGTTAGCGGCTAGACAACGTGCACAACAAAACAAAAAAGCCGAAGATAAAAAGAAAGAATTAGAAGAATTTATTCGTAGGTTTTCTGCCAATGTTGCAAAATCAAAACAAGCAACAAGTAGAAAAAAGATGATTGAAAAATTAAATGTAGAAGATATTAGACCTTCGAGTAGACGTTATCCTGCCATTATTTTTGATAGAGATCGTGAAGCAGGAGATCAAATTTTACAGTTAGATGATTTGGAAAAAGAAATTGATGGAGAAGTTATTTTTAAAAAAATACATTTGAATTTAGCCAAAGGAGATAAAGTTGTGGTAATTTCAAAAGACTCAAGAGCAGTTACTGCTTTCTTTGAAATAATAGCTGGTAATGATACTCATTTTACAGGTGATATGAAATGGGGAGTTACAACATCTCAAGCATATTTGCCTTTAGACAATTCACAATTTTTTGAAAACGGAGATTTGAATTTGGTAGATTGGTTAAGACAATATGCTAAAACCGAAGAAGAACGTGAAGAAGTATATTTACGTGGCTTTTTAGGTAAAATGATTTTTAGTGGAGAAGAGGCTTTAAAAAAATGCACTGTGCTTTCTGGAGGAGAAAAAGTAAGATGTATGTTATCTAGAATGATGATGACAAGAGCAAATGTTTTATTATTAGATGAACCAACAAATCACTTAGATTTAGAGTCTATCCAAGCATTCAACAATTCATTAAAAAACTTTAAAGGCTCTATGCTTTTTGCCACGCATGATCATGAATTTGCACATACGGTAGCTAATAGAGTAGTTGAATTAACACCTAAAGGAATTATTGATAGACATACTACTTTTGAAGAGTATTATGCCGATGCTAAAATTAAAGAGTTAAGAGAGAAAATGTATAGTTAAAACAATTGTATAATAAATTTTGGTATAGTTATTGAAATCCTTATTTTTGAAATTATTAATAACAATAAAAAATAACACAATGAAAAAAACAATTTTAATAGTACTTTTTGTACTTACAGCAGTGGTAATGGTAAATGCACAAGAAAAAGATGCTTTTACAAAAGACACAGAACAATTAATTGAGTTAAGTACAAAGTCTGCTTTTGAACCAATGGTTAATCAAATGGCAGGAATGGTTGCAGCAGATAAAAAAGAAGCCTTTTTAAAAGATGTTGAAGCAACATATCCAGAATTGTATACTTCTATGGCTAAAATTTATATGGAAGAATTTACACATGAAGATGTTAAGCAATTATTAGCATTTTATAACTCTCCAATAGGTCAAAAGATGTCTTCAAAACAAGGTGCTTTACAGCAAAAAGGAATGATGGCAGGTCAAGCTTGGGGAATGAAAGTTCAAGCTTTATTAGGTAAGTACCAATAAAACTTAAAAACCGCATAAAAAAACCGATTAATTAATTTTAATCGGTTTTTTTATGCGCTTAAGTAAATTAACCAGTATTATTCACAAATTTTTTACGTCAAAAAAATTGAAATATACTTGTCAGAGTATTTTATTAATCGGTAACCTTTACAGATCGTTCGTTTTTCACTGATAAGGGGATATTTTAAAACAAAGAGGTTTGTCCATCATTTTCATTTTGGTCAAGTTGTTCTTTAGTCGTTATAATTTCTTCATCATTAACGGTAATTTCTTCTATTTTGGGTTCTTCATACGGAAGTGATTCTAATAAATCAACATGTTTTATTTTTTCACTTGTTAGTTGATTTCCGATGGCTTTTATACCTTTTACGGCAATAAATTCCTCAAAATTAATAGGCTGGTTTTCTAAACTTCTTTTTGAGTAAACAATTTCTCCCATTGGTCTATAATCGGTTGAAACAATTTCTAAAAATGATTTTTCATGATTAGAGATAATTAAATCTTCTTTATTTGGGTTTTCAATTATAAATCGTTTAACGTAATAGCGTTGTTTTTCACCATCAAAATGAATAGCCGAAATAGGTTTGTTCGGACTCCATTTTTCTAAAACAATCATATCGCTATCAAAATGTGTAGTAAGTTCTGGCGCAATGGTTTTAACTATTCCTTTTTGATTTATAATTAATAATTTATCTTCTGAGGTGAACTCGCCCAATAAATCACCACGATTATCAACATTTAGTCTTTGTACAATATCATCAAACCATATTTTTCTTGGTTTTAAAGTAGATTTTCCAGACTCTTTAAATTCAATTTTCTTTACGTTAAATTTTGTAACGGTATTTCCACGTGAGCCTCTTCCTTTAATAGCTAACTTGGAGAAATCAATATCCCATTTTAATTTTTTTAATGAGGATAATGCTCTTAAGTAAAGTGTAACTATTTCGGCTTGACCATTTGAATTTGCGCTAAAATAGAAGACTTTTGAGTTTTTATTCCCAGCAGTTAAATCATATTCTTTATCACGTGATACACTAGAAACAAAAAAACGTTTCATAAAAGTTTTTCCAACTTTTCCATCACGATAAATCATATTATAAATAGTACGTTTATCTCCTTTTTTAAAGATAGCAGCATGAATTATACCTTTACCAACAAATGTTTTTGAAGCCACTTTGGTAATCATCATTTTACCATCGTTTTTAAATATAATTACATCATCAATATCTGAGCAATCAGCTAAAAAATCGTTTTTTCTTAGTGATGTTCCAATAAAACCTTCTTCACGATTGATGTAAATTTTGGTATTACGCAATGCAACTTTAGTAGCGATAATATCTTCAAAGGTTCTGATTTCGGTTTTGCGTTCTCTACCTTTTCCGTATTTTTTCTTTAGATTTTTAAAATATTCAATTACATAATCTATTAAATTATCTAAATGATGTTTTACTTGGGCAATTTTATCTTCTAAAGTTTCAATATGTTGTTTTGCCTTATCAATATCAAATTTAGATATTTTTTTAATACGTATTTCAGTTAAACGAACTATATCCTCTTCGGTTACTTTGCGTTTTAGATGTTTTGTGTGTGGTTTTAAGCCTTTGTCAATAGCTTTAATTACGCCTTGCCATGTTTCTTCCTCTTCAATATCACGATAGATTCTGTTTTCAATAAAGATACGTTCTAAAGAAGCAAAGTGCCATTGTTCTTCCAATTCATTTAGTTGAATTTCTAATTCCATTCTACTTAAATCAACGGTGTGATCTGTAGAGCGTTTTAGCATTTCTTTTACGCCAATAAATATTGGTTTGTTATTCTCAATAATACAAGATAGTGGCGATATTGAGGTTTCACAATTAGTGAATGAATATAAGGCATCAATAGTTTTGTCAGGTGAAACGCCGCTAGGTAAATGAATTAATATTTCAACTTCGGCAGCCGTATTATCTTCAATTTTTTTGATTTTAATCTTTCCTTTATCATTTGCCTTTAATATAGAATTGATTAGTGTGTTTGTGGTGTTACCAAACGGCAATTCGGTTACAATCAATGTGGTTTTATCTTGCTGATTTATTCTGGCTCTAGCTCGTATTTTTCCACCTCTTAAACCATCATTATAATTAGTAACATCGGCAATTCCACCTGTTAAAAAATCGGGTATTAGTTTAAAACTTTGTCCTTTTAAGTATTTTATGGAAGCATCAATTAATTCGTTAAAATTATGAGGCATTATTTTGGTGGATAATCCAACAGCAATTCCTTCAGCACCTTGCGCAAGAAGTAATGGAAATTTTACAGGTAAATCAACGGGTTCTTTACGTCTTCCGTCATAAGTAAGCTGCCAATCGGTTGTTTTAGGATTAAAAACGACTTCTAAGGCGAATTTTGACAAACGAGCCTCAATATAACGAGATGCAGCAGCACGATCACCTGTTAAAATATTTCCCCAGTTTCCTTGCATGTCAATTAATAGTTCTTTCTGACCAAGTTGCACCATGGCATCGCCAATACTTGCATCACCATGTGGGTGATATTGCATGGTATGACCAACTAAATTTGCAACTTTGTTATAACGTCCATCATCTAAATCTTTCATAGATTGCATGATACGTCTTTGTACAGGTTTAAAGCCATCATCAATTGCTGGTACGGCACGTTCTAAAATCACATAACTTGCATAATCTAAAAACCATTCACGATACATACCTGTAACTTTGGTTATGGTTTCTCCAGAGTCGTCTTTATTATCAAAAGGGTGATTTATTTTTTGATTTGAGTTGTCTAAATTCTCGTTTTCTATGTTTTCGTTTTCTTCGCTCATTATTAACTTTCTTCTACTAAATCAACTTCTACTTTTAAATTTTCGATGATAAATTTTTGTCTATCAGGTGTATTTTTGCCCATATAAAATTCAAGCATTTCGTTAATGGGTTTTTCTTTATCTAACATTACTGGGTCTAAACGCATGTCTTTTCCAATAAAATGGACAAATTCATTTGGCGATATTTCTCCCAAACCTTTAAATCGGGTTATTTCTGGTTTTCCTCTAAGCGAATTGATTGCAGTTGTTTTTTCTTCTTCGGAATAGCAGTAATGCGTATCTTTTTTATCACGAACTCTAAAAAGAGGTGTTTCTAAAATGTATAAATGTCCTTCTTTTATAACTTCAGGGAAAAATTGAAGAAAAAACGTAATTAGTAGTAATCTAATATGCATTCCGTCAACATCAGCATCGGTTGCAATTATTACATTGTTGTAGCGTAAGTTTTCTATGCCATCTTCAATATTAAGAGCCGCTTGTAGAAGATTAAATTCTTCGTTTTCGTAAACAATTTTCTTGCTTAATCCGTAAGAATTTAAAGGCTTTCCTTTTAAACTAAAAACGGCTTGTGTGTTTACATTTCTTGACTTGGTGATAGATCCACTTGCCGAATCTCCCTCGGTAATAAACAAGGTAGTGTCTAAACGGTTTTCTTTTTTCATATCGCCAAGATGTACTCTACAATCACGTAATTTTTTGTTGTGTAGATTGGCTTTTTTTGCTCTGTCTCTCGCTAGTTTTCTAATACCAGATAAGTCTTTACGTTCCCGTTCGGCTTGTAATATTTTTTGCTGAATTTTAGCAGCAGTATCAGGATTTTTATGTAGGTAATTATCGAGTTTTGATTTAATAAAGTCGTTTATAAAAGTACGTACCGTTGGCAAACCGCCACCCATTTCTGTAGAGCCAAGTTTAGTCTTAGTCTGACTTTCAAAAACAGGTTCCATTACTTTAATACTGATTGCAGTAACAATGGATTTTCTAATATCCGATGCGTCATAAGACTTCCCAAAAAAGTTACGAATTGTTTTTACAATCGCCTCTCTGTAAGCATTTTGATGCGTTCCTCCTTGTGTAGTGTGTTGTCCGTTTACAAAGGTGTGGTATTCTTCATTATATTGTGCTTTACTATAAGTTAAAGCTATTTCTATATCTTCTTCTAAAAGATGAATAATTGGGAACATTTTAGATTCCTCAGCAATGTTTTCGTCTAATAAATCTCTTAGTCCGTTTTCCGAAAAATATTTCTCTCCATTAAAAACGATGGTTAAACCTATATTTAGATATACATAGTTTTTAATCATTTTAATGATGTACTCATTTCTGTATTTGAATTTACCAAAAATAGCATCATCTGGAGTAAAGGAAACTCTAGTTCCTTTACGTTGTGATGATGTTTCTAATTCGCCATCATTTATTAACTCTCCTCTTTCAAATTCAGCCGATTTTGTTTGTCCGTCACGAATAGATTGTACTTTAAAATTGATGGATAAAGCATTTACAGCTTTTGTACCAACACCATTTAAACCAACTGATTTTTTAAAGGCTTTAGAGTCATATTTTCCACCAGTATTCATTTTTGAAACTACGTCAACTACTTTTCCTAAAGGTATTCCTCGTCCGTAATCACGTATGGTAATCGTTTTGTCACGTATAGCAATTTCAATAGTTTTTCCAGCTCCCATGACATACTCATCAATGGAATTGTCTAAAACTTCTTTAATCAAGATGTAAATACCATCATCTGCAGCAGAACCATCACCAAGTTTACCAATATACATTCCTGGTCGCATACGGATATGCTCTTTCCAGTCGAGTGAACGAATATTATCTTCGGTATATTTGGTTTCTTTTGTCATATTTTAGTGTTCAATATTCAGTTTCAGTATTCAGTATGTGGAACTGCTAATTTAAGGAAATTGATGTTTTGTTTTATGTGAAAATTGAATAGTTATTAACAAGTAAATTAAGGGTTTGTTAGTTGTCTTTTGTGTTAATTTATGCTTAAAAGTAGTTTTATATTATTTATTATCGTTTTATTAGTTATTTTTACAAAATAAATTGATAATTAACAAATATTCAACATTCAATAAATGAACTATACACAACCAATGCTTCGAGAAGGAAGTTTAAAAGATAAAATTTTTGTAGTTACTGGAGGAGGTTCTGGCTTAGGAAAAGCCATGACCAAATATTTTTTAGAGTTAGGAGCAAAGGTAGTGATTTCTTCAAGAAATATGGAGAAGTTAGAAAAAGCAAAAATTGAATTAGAAGAGCAAACTGGCGGAACAGTTTTGCCAGTGCAATGTGATATTAGAAATTACAATGAAGTAGAATCAATGCTTAAGGTAACTTTAAAAGCTTTTGGAAAAGTTGATGGCTTGTTAAATAATGCAGCAGGGAACTTTATTAGTCCAACAGAGCGTTTATCTGCCAATGCCTTTGATACTATAATTGATATTGTTTTAAAAGGAACAAAAAATTGTACTTTGGCTTTTGGAAAACATTGGATTGCTATAAAACAAGAACAATCTACGGTTTTAAATATTGTTACTACTTATGCATGGACAGGTTCAGCTTACGTTGTGCCAAGTGCAACAGCAAAAGCAGGAGTTCTAGCAATGACACGTTCTTTAGCAGTGGAATGGGCAAAATACGGTATTAGAACAAATGCCATTGCTCCAGGACCTTTTCCAACAAAAGGTGCTTGGGATAGATTATTGCCAGGTGATTTGAGAGAGAAGTTTGATATGAAGAAAAAAGTACCAGTTGGTAGAGTAGGAGTACATCAAGAATTGGCAAATTTAGCTGCATATTTAATGTCCGATTTCTCTGCTTATGTTAATGGAGAAGTTATCACAATTGATGGAGGAGAATGGTTAAAAGGCGCAGGACAAATGAATATGTTAGAAGATATTCCTCAAGAAATGTGGGACATGTTGGAGCAAATGATAAGGGCTAAAAAGACAAAATAAATCCTAATGTTCTATTTTTAGTGTTCAGTGTTCAGTGCTCAGTGTTCAGTGTTCAGATTCGAAATTTAACATTCATAATTCAAAATAAAATTA
>CAYOFS010000073.1:0-9580 GCA_964403095.1 uncultured Flavobacteriaceae bacterium
AATAGAGAAGGTTATAAAGCTGAAACAGGTTGGTTGTATTTGAATAAATAAAAAATAGAACTAATAATCATAAATGTAATAGTCGTAATAATATTATGAATTATTAAAAAGTGAAATCAAGTTACAAATGAAACTTTTTGATTAAACCATAATTTATTCATTACAAATATAAAGTCCACAAAATTAAAATTTTGTGGACTTTATATATTTTTATTCTTTAATAGTGGGAGATATCAACTACAAATCAAACCCAATATCGGTACGATAATTCATTTTGTCAAATGCGATATTCTTAATTGTTTTATAAGATTGATTTAACGCTTTTTTATAATCAGTTTCTAAAGAGGTAATAGCTAAAACACGTCCTCCATTTGTTAAAATTTTATTATTTTCAATTTTAGTACCTGAATGGAAAATTATCGAACTGTTTTTTTTATCTAAACCAGTAATTTCTTTCCCTTTCTCATAAACTTCTGGATAACCGCCAGAAACTAACATAACTGTTGTTGCGGTTTCATCAGTGACTTCTAATTTATACTCATCAAGTTTTTCATCAGCTACAGCTTGAAACATTTCTACTACATCAGATTTTATTCTTGGAAAAACTACTTCCGTTTCAGGATCTCCCATTCGCACATTATATTCAATTACTAATGGTTCATTATTTACTTTTATCAAGCCAATAAAAACAAAGCCTTTGTACGGCATATTATCTTTTTTAAATCCGTTAATAGTTGGTTTTACAATACGTTCTTCTACTTTTTTAAGGAAAACTTCATCAGTAAAAGGTACAGGAGATATTGCACCCATTCCACCAGTATTTAAGCCTTTATCACCTTCATCAATACGTTTATAATCTTTTGCATAAGGCAATATTTTATAATTTTCACCATCAGTTAATACAAAACAAGAAAGCTCGATACCATCTAAAAATTCTTCGATTACTACTTTATTACTCGCTACTCCAAATTTATTATTGGTAAGCATTTCATTTAACTCATATTTCGCTTCTTGTAAATTATCTAAAATAAGCACTCCTTTTCCTGCTGCCAATCCATCTGCTTTTAATACATAAGGCGCTTGTAAATTATCTAAAAAATCAAATCCATTTTCAACTGTACTCTTATCAAAACTTTTATATTTTGCTGTTGGGATATTATGTCTATACATAAATTCTTTAGCAAACTTTTTAGAACCTTCTAATGTTGCAGCTAATTTTTGTGGTCCAATTACTGCAATATTTTTTAGTTCTTCATCACCTAAGAAAAAATCATGTATTCCGTTTACCAAAGGGTCTTCTGGACCAACTACAATCATATTTATTTGATTTTCTAAAACTATCTTTTTGATAGATGGAAAATCACTTATATTAATTGCTACATTATTCCCTAATTGCTCTGTCCCTGCATTTCCTGGCGCTATAAATAATTTAGTGAGCTTATCACTCTGTACTAATTTATATGCTATTGCATGCTCTCTTCCACCTGATCCTAATATTAATATATTCATTAGTTTTATTCTTTAATTTGAATGTTTTTATCGTTTTAACTATAAAGAGTTTATGATGTTTGAAAATTTAACGTCAACTCTCTAAGTCTCACCTCTTGTTTCTTTTCTATTGCTTCTTCCATATAATTAATATGCTTTTTCTTCGCCTTGTATAGCGTTTTTAATTGTTTGAATAATTATCTTGAAATCTAAAAAGAAAGACCAATTTTCAATATAGAAAATATCGTATTTAACTCTATTTTTTATATCGCTATCAGTTTCTATTTCACCTCTATATCCTTTTACTTGGGCTAAACCTGTAATTCCTGGTTTTACAAAATGCCTAACCATATACTTTTTTACGATTTTTTTAAATATTTTAGATTGACTAAGCATATGTGGTCTTGGTCCTACAACACTCATATCGCCTTTTAAAACATTTATAAATTGTGGTAATTCATCTATACTTGTTTTACGTATTAATTTTCCTATTTTGGTTACTCTCGTATCATTTCTGCTTGCTTGCTCAAGATCCGAATTCCTATTGATACCCATTGATCTAAATTTATAACACAAAAAAGTTTCTCCTTTCACACCTTCTCTAATTTGTTTAAAAAATAAAGGTCCTTCTGATTCTCTTTTAACTAAAAAGAATAAAAGAGGAGTAAGCCATGACAATAAGAAAATAATCACTAATAATGAAAAAATAATATCAAATAATCTTTTTGCATTTTTAATAATTGGCTTATCAAACAATAATTCTCGTACAGAGAGAACTGGTACAAAACCATAATAATCTAATTTCATTTGGCTATACAGGTCACTTGAATCTGGGATTAGTTTTAGAGTTTTTACATTATCATCGGTAAAATCTATAAATTCAATAATTTCTTCCCTAGATAAAGAAGATATTGCACAGTATATTTCGTCAATTTCATTGTTTTTAATATAGTCAAATACTTTTTCAATCCCTCCTAAGTAATTAATATCAGTGCTCTTTTTATTATCAAAATAACCTTTGTAATGAAATCCAAATTCTTTTCGTTTGTTAAAAAAATTTATCAGAGGTTTGACGTCTTTACCAGACCCAATAACAATAACATTTTTAAAATTATAGCCTTCTAAACGGTATTTTCGTAATCCGTAGAAATAAAAAATTCTAAATAAAATTATCGCTAAAAAAATAAAAATTAAGTATAAACCTTGAGTTCTTGCGTGTAATAATATATCAAAAATGGCATAATAAGATATGTATGCTAGGGAAAAAATAGAAAACTGAAAAAACAAACTAGCTACAATTCTAGGGACTTTGCTATACCTATTAAAACTATATATTTTTGTAAAATAAGCTATAAATAGCCACGATATATTTATATATAACAACTGTCTTATTTTATAGCTAACATCAAAATTATATAGAAAAAATATAATATTAATAATAAATAGATGTACTATTATTGATATGGGTATTATTAAGATGGAATATCTGTTTTTCATATATATTACCTGTCTTGTTTTTTATTTTGAGCTTTGATAATAGTATTTTTATAGGAGTAAAAATTAATTAAAAAAGCAAATAATAAGACTCCATTTTGCCTGTCTAAAATATTTTCAAATAAAAATATTATCAAAAAAAAGATTAATATGGATAAAAATAAAAAATCTCTATTTACAATTGCTAATAATAAAAGTCTTAATAAGAAATATAAAAAAACAAGTAATCCAACAAAGCCTAAACTTAGCCAAATATTTAAATAGACATTATGTGTATTAAGGTTCTGGTCAATTAAAGGTTTTGCATTAATTTTATAACAATCGTTTAATTTATCTTTTACATCGCCAATTCCAAACCCAAAAAATCCTGCATCTTGCACTTGACTAAACACACAATTATAAATAGCAACTCTAATACTAGTAGCATTTTCTAAATCTAAAGGCTTGCTGATATTTATTGTTGCAACTTCTTTAAAACGATTAAAACTATTCGGAAAAACAAATATTAAGCTAAGTAAACTAAAAACACCTAAGCTTAAAAATACATTTCTAATTTTTTTATTCTGATTGGTTATAAAAAACAAGAAAATACTTGTTGGTAAAAGTGCAATTAAAATGCCTTTTCTTGACAAAAAAAGTAGTGCTAACATAATTATCACACCTGCTATAGTGCCCCATAAACGTAATTTTTTGTTTTCAACAACTAGTTTGATTATAAATAGTATGGCAATTCCTAAAAATAAGGATATATATATTGGATGGTTTTGAAATCCCCAAAAATATTCTTTTAACCAAAATATACTTAATTCATAAGTTACTTGACTAGAAAAATACCCTAAATGATAGACATATGCGAATATCATTATTGCATAAATAGTACTTGCTACAATGTATGATTTATAAAATAAGTACTCCAACTCTCTCCATTTATTTTTAGTGATTTCTAATTTTGAGATAAATAAAAAGAATAAAGGGAATAATACTAATGGTAAACTTGTTTCTAAGTATTTTAAAGAATATAGTTTATCATCGGAATAGAAATGCCCTATAATATAAAGTAAAAATAGAATAATGTTGTTGAAAAACAAAAACGAAAAGGATACTTTCTTTTTATAGATAACAACTACAATACCTAATATTAAAGCCGCCACCAACCCTATAGGATTGAATCTTAAAGGTAACAAAGGCATTAGACCTAACATAAAAAAAACGATAAATAAACTGCTAATTATTTTTGTTTTCATTTTTATTTTTTTTATAACTAAATGTTAGATGTAATAATTAAAAATAGAGTAGGTTGTAAAAATATGAATTTTTATTCATTATAAGACAGGGATTTACTTCCTTTTTTTGAAGGAATCATATTTTGATAATTCTGTAAAAATTGGATTGACAACTTGAACTTAATATTTGGAAAAATTGACTCTTCAAATTTAGATTTAAAAGCCTAACATTATTTTTTTAGAGCATTTACTAAAACATCATATGTTAAAAGAAAAAAGGAAAGGGGGTAATAAAACAAGTACCTTTTTAACAACTGAGGTTCTTTATATATTCTATACAACCACCGTAAATTAAATTTATTAATAAAGTAGGGGTAATAAATAAGTCCTAAAGCTGTTTGATGAATAAATCCACCACACGTGTAACCTGTCCCTTGCCAACCAACTTTTTTTAAATCTATTAAGAATTCTTCTTGATAAGGCGTACCCATTCCTACAATTATCATATCTGGGTTTACTTGTGAAATTTGTTTAATCACACTTTCTCTTTCGGAATTATTTTTAAAATATCCATTACGAAAACCAACAATATCAAGACCTGGAAAACCTTCTTCAATAACTCCAATGAAATTATTAATAGTTTTTTCTCTAGAGCCTATAAAATAGATGTTTTTTTTATTTGATATACAATAATTAAAAACGATTGGCGCTATTGATGTCATATCAAAACTATACCGAATGACTTTTGATGTAATAATTTTACACAATACAACCAATGAAATACCGTCAATTAAAATTAAATCAAAATTTTGAAAAAGTTTAGTGTTTTTTCTAAAAAACAAATAGCTAAATGGGTTCAAAAAAGTAATTATACTATCTTTTTTATATAAAAATTTAATGTTTTTATAATTTATTTTATTTTTTAAAATATTTATAGTATTAAGACTCATCAAAAAAGATATTAATAATTTAATTTAAATTCATCGTTGTAAATCAACAATTCATTACTTAACACCTCGTTAATGACTATTTCTTGTGCCCATAAATTACCTTTAGAGTTTGATTGACCTATTCTGATTTTATTATACTCTGAAACATCATCAAATAAAACTTTTGCCACCCTATATTCTTTTAAAGATAAAAACTCACTAATTTCAGCATGCTTAAAGTGGAAGTCTAAGTTTGTAAAGGTATTGTCACATTTTACTAAATGTAACATCATCTTATTATTTAAGTTTTTATGTCTATTGCTAATAATAAACATTTTGTTTTTCAATAAAGAAATGTAAAAATCATTGCTAATCTTAAAAAATCTACCTTTATTTAATGATGTTTTAAACTCATTTTTTAATACATTTATATTAATTAAATTGTTGAATTGGTTTTTGTAAAACTCTCCTATCTTATTTTTATTTTTTAAAAGTATTTCTTTTGCCCATATATTGCCTTTGCTTATATTGGTAGCATCAAACTGACCAACACGTATTTTTTTATAAAGATGAGAGTCTATTTTTAGCTTCATTATCGCTATTTTTTTAAATATACCTTTTTTTGATTCTTCTACTAAATATTTATCCTTAAAAAAGGATAAATTATCAAATGACCCATCATGTCTTATTAAATGAAACATAAATTTATCATTTGTAAAGCCTACTTCTGAATCAGAAAGTAAATAGAAGTTGTCTGAGTATATTAAACCATATAGGTTATTAATTTTAAAAAAGCGCTCATTTTCTAAGGCACTTGTGAAAAACATTTCAAATTTAGTACTTGTGTTTTCTTTAACTTTTTCTTTACTATCGCAGGATATTAAAAAAAACAAGCTTAATATTAATATTGTTTTATTTAAAGTTTCTACATTTGTCATTACTATTTGTAATTTAATTATACAAATATACTAAAACATATCAAATCTATGATGCAAATATTTTCAACTTATAATAAATTTAATTGGCATATTATAGGTTTATTTTTATTTGTCATATTTAGTGATTTATTAACTTCAATATGGTTACTAGATGAGTTTAATTATTCTTTTTTAGTCAAAGGTTTTGTAATTTTATATGTTCTTTTTTACGTTGAAAGGAAATTAATATGGTTTTTGTGCCTTTCATATTTATTAATTAGCATAGGAGTAATATTTAATTATCAAGAGGATGTAATAAAACGGACTGCTTTATTTTTTGAATATTTTTCTGGTATATTAATTTTTAATTATTTTATTAAATATAACTCAACAGAAAGTATCAAAAAATTAGTAAGCATAATTTTTCTGTTTTATATTTTAACCATTATTATTGCCTTTGTTTTCCAGATTGAAAGTTTTAAAACGTACGCTAACCGTTTTGGGTTTATGCCTTTGTTTAGTTCGCAAAATGAGTTTTCTTTTATCATGATTGCTGCAATTATGTATTTTTATAACAAATTGATTTATAATAAGAACCTGTTTAATTATTTTTTATTGGGTCTTAGTATTATTGCAGCATCAATTGTAGGGACAAAGGTGTTGTATCTTTTTATATTTATGTTTATCAACGCTTTAATCTATAAAAAAATAAAGCTGAAGAAATACATACTATTTGTAGTAATAATCATTGGACTAAATTTAATTTTTTTAGATGTATGGCGTGAAATTATTAATGATAATTTCAGTTATTTTGCTAACTTCTATAAAGAACATGGTTTATTGAATACGGTTTCCAGCTTTAGAGTTAGCTATTTACAAAACAGATTGACTTGCCAAATTGCTAATTTTGAAATTATTAATTATTTTTTTGGTGGTAGTGTGTTAAGTTGTATAACCGAAATGTCACTTATTGACATATTTTTATTTTTTGGAATTATTGGAGTATTCTTGTATGGGTATATGTATAAAATATTTATTTTCAATTATTTAAAGTTAGATTTTATTGGGTACTTTTTTATTCTTTCAACAGCATTATTATCTTTTCTCGCAGGTTACTTTTTTGAAAATTTTTCGGCACAATTTTATTTTATGAGCGTTCTATATGTTTATTATCATAAGGCAGCAGTGAATAAATAAAAAGTAGTGAAAGTATAAAAGTATAATACACTCCCATTTGCCTATCTAATAAGTTTTCAGTGAATAAAACTAATAAATATGAAGAGAATAAGTATAAGGATAAATAGTTGTTGTTTTTATAAACTTGTTTAAAAAGCAATACAATACTTATTATAAATAGTAAGAATCCTACAATACCAAATTCGTATAAAATAGTTATATATTGATTGTGTAAATTTTTTTTTGCATTTATTTTAACAGCAGTATCGTAAGTATGTAAATTTGGGTTTTCTAACAAATCTTTTTCAATCATCCAAACAAAACTTGTTTTTTGAGATGCTAGACCGTAACCAAAAAACGGCTTGTTTTTAATTTGTTTAAGTGCGCTTTTCCACAACCATGCTCGTTGAGATATACCACTCTCTTTAAATGTTCCCATTTCTAAATTATTTGTTACTTGGGTAAACCTTGATTTACCAATAGTAATTCCTAAAATAACTCCTAAAAAAATTATACTTATCAATATTGCAGTATTTTTAATCTTTATTTTTTTATTAAAGAATAAAGATATGTAGATACAAAGCGTAATAATAATAATAATTTTTGTTTGAAGTAATAATATAAACGTAGTAAAAATAATTAGTAAAGTAAGTTTATACTTAATAAACACCTTAGTTGGATAAACTAGTATAAGTATAATTGCCGTCAAT
Organism: uncultured Flavobacteriaceae bacterium; assembly: GCA_964403095.1. GTDB lineage: Bacteria > Bacteroidota > Bacteroidia > Flavobacteriales > Flavobacteriaceae > S010-17. Next base: position 7,938 of record CAYOFS010000073.1, read on the forward strand.
ATAAAAAGGGAATAATATGTTGGATGAATGTGTAAGAAAGAGCTTAAACTATCATAAAATAAATTTAAAGTATTACTAGTAATATATGTATAACTTACAAATGTCATAGTTAATATTATTGATGTAAGCACGCCAATTATAAAACTATTAACAAATTTACTTAGGTTTAAATCGGTCAATAAATCTGTGCCTATTATTAAAAGTGGAATAAAAAAAGTGGGCGATAATCTTATCAATAATTTTAATGCCATTTCTTTATTTGGAGAGAAGAAATAACCAACTAAATACATTATAAATAAAAATGATAATAAAAATATAATTTTTAATTTTTGCTTATCATAATTTTTAACTTTTATATGAAATAAACTGGCAATAGAAAAAAGCAGTATAGCCATCGAAGAAAAAAAAGGTGTTAGTGTAAAACTAAAGGCTACTATATATGTTGAAATATGTAGTAGTTTTCTTGAAAAAATATTATTTAACATAACTTTTATTATTTGAAACTAAAATTAAAATAGAAATGATAAATAAATTAAAAATCATATTAGAATAAAAAAGAATTAAATACAAAATTGAAATCATCAATGATGCTGTATTTTGTTTTGCAATCCTATATACATACACAAAAAACACTAAGCTTCCTAAAAACCCCCAATCAATAATTATTCTATAAAAATCATTGTGTGGGAATAAATCTTTATTTAAAATATCTTTAACTAATAACCTAGAATACTCATTGCCTTTTCCAAATAGCATTTCTCCTGTACTACCTTGAAAATACTCTATTCTCATTAAGCTTGATAGATAATTACGTAAGGCAAAAGATGTATCTCGACCTCCTTTATACCTTGAAACCACCATTTCTGGATAGTAACTAACAATCAACTCATAAACAGGATATATAAAGAAGAGTGTTCCGAAAATAATCAAGAAAATATATTGTTTTTTAATTTTGTTAGTATTGACAATATAGAGTATAAAAGGGTAAGCTATTATAAAGGCCAGTGTTAATCTAGTTTTACTCAACAAAGTGAAAATAAAAACAATTGCATACATAAGTAGTCGTTTCCAATTACTATTCTTAAACTTTAAATCAACTAAAATATATGATATAATCATAAAAGCTGAATATACTGTTGGTGAGCCTACAAAGCCGTTAAACCTGTTACTAACCGCTATAAAACTAAAATCAAATGCAATTAAAAAAACGAAAGAAAAACTTACGTAAGTTATAAAATAAAATAAAAAATTCTTTTTTGAAAACTTTTCATCTGCTTTATTTGAAGAGCTAATAAATAATTGAAATATAAATATATAGATTGTAAACAGTACAGGTAAGCTGTATCTTGTTGAGCTAAAGTTAATGATTGAAATAATTACAATAAAAAAAACTATTAATATATTAATCTTTTTTTTAATTATTAATTTTTCTTTATAAATCATTAAAATAATGATTATAATTAAAGTGAAAAAAAAGTAAGGTGCTGTAATAAAAAAAGGCTCTATGTTAAATAGATAAATAAACCCCAGTATAACTGGATATAGAAAGGTTATCTTTTCTAATAAATCTACATTATTTTTTATAGTTATTTTCAACTTTATATATCTGTATATTAAAAATATACGCAAATATAATATTTTAT
>CAYOFS010000074.1:0-9510 GCA_964403095.1 uncultured Flavobacteriaceae bacterium
GAAAAAATATACTTAAATGTTTCTTATGAGAATAAACATGATAAAACTTAAATATTAGCTTAGCGTTGGCAAAGCGCAGGCAAATGAATTGGCAAAGCGGCAATTTTACATAATGACTAATTATAGTACGATGACTGAGAATTCGATATTTAGCAAAAAATCAAAAAAATTTCTGAATAATAGAATGTTGAATAATTGCTTGACTATTTGACATAGTATTAATTATAGCTACAATAAACTATAAACATGATTTTGATTCAAAACCGCAAATTGCTTTAACATAATATCTGTCGATATAAGTCTAAAGACATTATATCTGATATTATGTAAAATAGCTCCTAAAGTCGCTATACGCAATTTACTATAATTGTATTATAATTTATATTATGTTAAATAGAGTGTTTTCAATGTATAAATTACTACTTTAACATATTGCCTTAATCAAAAAAATTAATCTTCTTTTATAAATTTTATTGATGATGTATTTACACAATATCTTTTACCTGTAGTATCTTTTGGACCATCATCAAAAACATGTCCTAAATGTCCATCACAAGTAGCGCAAATTATCTCTACTCTAACTCTACCTATAGAGGTGTCTTTTTTATAAGCTATCATGCCTTCAATTGCGTCGTCAAAAGATGGCCAACCACAATGTGATTGAAATTTTGCTTTAGATTCAAATAATTGTGTCTCACAAGCTCTACATTGATATGTCCCTTTTTCAAAATGAGCAGTATAACCTTCTTCACTTGGCGCATCGGTTCCTGCTTGTCGTAAAACATGGTATTCTTGCTTAGTTAATTGAGATTTCCACTCTGCCTCTGTTTTATTTTTTTTTTCGCTCATTTTATTAGTTTTTATTTGAGATGAAATTGATATAATTCCGATAAAGAAAAACAAGACAACTAACCTTTTCATATAGTATAATTTATATTGACTAAAGAGTAGTCTCAAAGAGATGCAATTATAATACCTTAATTCCAATTCAACATCAAAATACGCTAAATAAATTAGAAATAGAATTGGTATAAACAACAAATTCAAGATGATTATAGATGTATTCTCTTGGATTTATTACTTTTGATTATTTAAACTTAATGCTTCGCTTTAAATTCTTCAAACTTAGTTTTTTCTTCTTTTCGTGGCCAAGAATTATTACTTTTATCTACATCAGCTGTTAACTCATCTGGATCAATGGCAATACGCACTACTTTTTTATCCGATGCATATAGTTTTTTAACTTCCTTATCGTTATAACGCCATATTTGAGCTGGATAATATTTTCTTTCTTTAGTGCCATCTTCAAAAATATAATCTACTAAAATTGGCATTGGCATTCCTCCTGGTTTTTCAAAAGTTACTTCGTAAAAATTAGTAGTATTTTTTAAATTTTTTCTTTCTTCTGCTGTAAAGTTCTTTTCTAAAAAGTCTTTTAATATTTTAATATCCGTTGATGGATTTTTAACTTTTTTCATATCTGGTGTATAATCATCACTATCGGTATTTACCAAAAACATTACAGGTCCAAAATCGGATGCTTTCATTCCGTAAGCTTTTGCCATACGTTTAGCTCTTTCGGTAGGTTTTGTTGTAACAACATAAGATTTCACTTCTTTTACACCAATATCAACAAAATCGGTTGTATAAAACCAACCTCTCCAAAACCAATCTAAATCGGTTGCACTTGCATCTTCCATTGTTCTAAAAAAATCTTCTGGTGTTGGGTGTTTAAATTTCCATCGTTTAGCATAAGTACTAAAAGCTTTATCAAATAATTCATGCCCCATAATTACTTCTCTAAGCATATATAAACCTACTGCTGGTTTAGCATAAGCATTCATTCCAAAGCTATAAATACTATTAGATTGGCTCATAATAGGTGCTATTCTGTCTTGGTCGCCACTCATATAACCTGTTACATTTTTAGGAAACCCTCTTGAAGGAAAATCTTTTTCAAAATCTTGCTCTGCCAATAATTGCGTAAAGGTATTTAAACCTTCATCCATCCATGACCATTGGCGTTCATCTGAGTTTATAATCATTGGAAACCAGTTATGACCAACTTCATGAATAATAACGCCAATCATTCCGTTTCTTGTTCTATTTGAATATGTTCCGTCTGGTCTTGGTCTTCCGTAATTCCAGCAAATCATAGGGTATTCCATTCCTTGTCGTTTTGCATGAACCGAAATGGCTTTATGATATGGATAATCAAAAAGAGATTTAGAATAGGATTTAAGTGTACTTACAACAACTTTTGTAGAGTATTCTTCCCAGAGTGGATTTCCTTCTTTTGGGTACATTGAAACTGCCATTACTGTCTTACCTCCTATTTTTACTGCTTGTGCATCAAGAATAAATTTTCTAGAAGATGCAAATGCAAAATCACGAACATTTTCAGCACGTAATTTCCATGTTTTTGTTTTTGAAGAAAACGATTTTTCTAATTTTTCAACTTCATCTTGCGTTACAATTACAACTGGTTTATCAAATGACTTTTTTGCTTTTTCATATCGTTCATACTGCTTTTTTGTTAGCATTTTATCACGATTTATGATAACACCTGTTCCATCAAGAATATGATCTGCTGGCGTAGTGATATTTACTTCATAATCACCAAATTCTAATGCAAATTCTCCACGACCCCAAAATTGATGATTTTGCCAACCTTCAACATTATTATAAACAGCTAGTCTAGGAAAAAATTGAGCGATAACATAAGCATTATTCCCATCTTTTTTAAAATGTTCAAAACCAGATCTACTTCTTGATATTGTATGGTCAACAATGTTATACCACCATTTTATTTTAAAAACAGTCTTTTCTCCTGATTTTAAAACTTCAGGTAAATCAATTCGCATCATTGTACGATTGATTACATAATCTAAATCATTTCCATCTTCATCTTTTACATAGTCTAATTTAAAGCCTCCTTGAAATGGTTTTCCAAGAAATTCTTGTACAAATTTTTCAGGTCTGTATAACACACCAGGTCCACCAGCTTTAATATCTGGCGTTTGAGAATCGGGTGCTCTAACATTTTGATCTAATTGCACCCAAAGATATTCTAAATCATCTGGCGAATTATTATAATATGTAATGGTTTCTTTACCAAATAATTTTTGGTTTTTATCATCTAAGATAATATCCATTTTATAATCAACTTTTTGCTGAAAATAATTTTTTCCTGGAGTTCCAGAAGCCGTACGAAATGTGGTTGGCGTTGCAAACTCTTCCTTTAATTGCTTAAATTTGTTGGTATTATAATGTCCTTGACGATTTACTTCTTTTTCTTGAGCAAAAGATGTAAATGATACTAATAATACGAAAACTACTGAAAATAATTTATTCATTTTTTAAAATATAAATGTTAAGCTCCAAAAATAAGAAATTCAATACTAATTTATAGCCATATATTGATAAATTAACAACTCTTTAAGGTTTTTAATTTTTAAACTAAAAATCTAATTCTTTTGTTGAATCATTGTTTTTAAGGACAAAGGTTTTCTTTTTATCATTTAGTGATAGCCTAATAATATTTTGCTGATCATCAAATTCTTCTAATAAAACATTGTTTGTAACTTTTATATGTGATATTGTTGCAGCTACAGCATTTATTTCTAAATAAAAGTAAACGATATCTTTTTCAAATTCCTTCCCTAAATAATCCCATTTTATTGGAGATTTATTTATCGATATCTTAAATTTTTCGGATAAATATGCTTTTATAAGCTCATCAGATTTTTCTAATTCACGGTCATTTCCTAACTCTAATACAAGGTTATTGTTTTTATTTAGTACATTTTCTATATCATCAGCAAAACAACGCATGGTAATCTGTAATGTATTTTCCCTTTTATCGAATACAATTTTAGTGTTACTTAAATGCAATTTATGCAAATTGAAGCTAAGCAATATTGGAATAATAAGTAAATAAAAGTATTTTTTCATTGTAATTAGTAATTAACAAATAGTAGACCAAACTACATTGAGTACAATTTATATTATAAAATGGATGAAATTTCAAAAGAAATAACATCCATTTTAGTTTAATTTTTCATCAAGGTTTTATCCTAATAAATCATCTATTACACCTGAATCATCTTTTTTAGGAGTTTCATCTGGAGCATCATTATTGCTTTCTACTGGAGCATCATCTGCATTGTAAAATTCTGCAAAAATTTCTTTCATATCAATACCATAACGGTTATTAAATTCCGTTTGGATTTTCTTGTCTTTTGCTCTAATTTCATGCAAAGCTTCCGCATAACTTTTATAAACACCTTGCATCATTTTTTCGTGTACTGGAATATTATCCATCATTTCTTGACGTGCTTTAGCACTTGCTGTATGCATGGAAGCCAATGTTTGACCAATATGCTCGTCTGTTTTAACGCCTAAATGCTCTAAAATTGCTGCAAATTCTTGATCGGTTCTTGCTTTTAATGCTACTACATAACCTTCGTAATATTTCAAACGTTCTTCTGTATCGCTTTTTAACTTTGCTCTATGCGTCATTAAATTACTACGTAAAGATGTTAAAACTTTAATTGTTAGATTGTGTTTGTGTACAAAACTATCTTTTGATGCTGCCAAGGTAGTATAAGCATTTTTTAAACCTTCTAATTCTTCTATTTTTTGCTCTAGTTGTGTTACTTTTGCAATAGCTTCACTATAATCGGTTGATTGTTTGTCGGCTACTTCTTCTAGAGCTTGACGCGCTTGTTTTAATAAAGTATAATGTTCTTCTAGTTTGGTTTCGGTTTCTACTTTTTTCTCTAAGGCTTTGGTATGATTTTTACTTGCTTCTAAAATTGCGGTTTGTAGTTTTGTTTCTACTTCTTTTATTTCTACCTCTCTATTTTTAAGCCTTGTAACAGCTGCTTGACTTTTGTAAGAAAGTTCGTTCAATAAGGTTTGAATGTCAGCCGATTCAATACGGATTTGGAACATTTCTTTTGCTTTATTGTCTGCTCCTGCTCTAAGTTTCTCAGCTGATTTTAAATCTGCTGTTTTCTTTTTAATTCTGCTTTTTCTTCCAAAAAGGTTATTCCAAAAATTATCTTTTACATTTTCGGCATCTTCTAATTCAATTTTGGCTCTTTCTAATGATTTTTGAGCAGTATCAATAATTTTTTGTTCTTCTTTATTTAGAGTTGAGAACTTTTCAAAGATAATACCAACTTCATCTTGATAATCGGTTAAATCTTTAATGGCATCTAAAAGTGATGTTCTATCTTTTTCTGCCATATCAACTACATCGTCTAAAGTGGCATTTAATATTTTTTGACGGATTTGAGGGTCATCTTCTTGAGCAAGTTTAGACTTCATTGTATCTACTGCCTTACCCCAATCTACATTGGTTTCTTGTTGTTTTTCATTAGATTCAGTTTCTAATAAGTCAAAATCATCAGCCATATTTTTTAGTTTTATTTGTTTATGAATTAGTTGTATAGTGTAATTATATGTTCTATAAATTCTTTCTGCAATTTAAAAAATATTTAGATATTAGAAAGTAATTTTAGCATTAAAATAATAACAATCTGTTTATAGGTAGTTTTTACATGGGATTTGTTACAAAATAAAATTGTTAAATCTAACAAACTACTTGTTCAATACACGATTGTAAACTTCTAAGTATTGCGGTAAAACTTTACCTAAAGTGAACTTTTGTGAATGTAAATACGCTTGTGTTTTAAAATTATTTAAAACAGTTTCATCTTTTAAAATTGAAATAGCATTTTCGGCCATTTCTTTATAGTTCCCAACATTACTTAAAAAGCCTGTTTCGCCATGTAAATTAACTTCGGGTAACCCACCTGAATTTGACGATATTACTGGTGTTTTTGCTGCCATTGCTTCAAGTGCAGATAAACCAAAACTTTCTGTTTCCGATGGTAATAAAAATAAATCTGAAAAACATAATATTTTATTTACCTCATTAGAATTTCCTAAAAATAGTACTTTGTCTTTTATATTTAATTCCTTACATAATGAATTCACCATTTCTCTTTCTGGTCCATCTCCAACAAGTACTAATTTAGACGGAATTTCCTGTTGGATTTCATTAAATATTCGGACAACATCATCAACTCGTTTTACTCTTCTAAAATTACTAATATGGGTAATGATTTTTTCCTTATCGTTTGCCAATGAACCCCTATTACAATCTTCTTCCTCTATTGAAGGGTATTTTTCAATATCAATAAAATTACAGATTACATCAATGTCTTTTTTTACCGCAAAAAGCCTTAAAGTATCATTACGCAAACTATCCGAAACAGTGGTTACAGCATTCGAGTTATTAATACTAAATTCTACGGCAGTTTTATACGATGGATGACTGCCTACTAAGGTAATATCTGTACCATGTAGTGTTGTTATAAACGGAATATCTCTTCCTTTTTCTTTTAGCATTTGTTGTGCCATATAAGCCGCAAATGCATGAGGAATTGCGTAATGAACATGTAATAAATCTAAGTTATGATGCAAAACAATATCTACTAATTTTGTAGATAAAGCTAATTCGTATGGCTGATAATGAAATAAAGGATATTCTTCAACAAAAACTTCGTGAAAAAACACATTTTTGGTTAATAAATCCAATCTAACAGGCTGGTGATAGGTAATAAAATGCACCTCATGATTTAAGTTTGCTAATGCTAATCCTAATTCTGTTGCTACTACTCCACTTCCTCCAAATGTTGGGTATAATACAATGCCTATTTTCATTTTTTTGATTTTAATGAGGATCTAAAATATTAATGACTAAATTTGTTATGACAGAATTTGAATTATTATCCCTATTCTAAAACGTAAAAATAAATTATTTAATGGAATTTGAACACTTTTTATCTAAATTATCTAAAATCAGATTAATTTTACAAGATTATAATTACAACGGTCAAGAATTTCAAAATATAATGACGCCAAAAGAGCGTTTAAATTTTGATGTAACCACTATTGAAAATCCTAAAAAAGCTGCTGTATTAGCATTGATTTATCCAAAAAACAAACAAACTTATTTATTACTTACCTTAAGAGCAAATTACAAAGGAGTTCATGCTGCGCAAGTTAGTTTTCCTGGTGGAAAAAAAGAGAAATCAGATAATAATTTGATTGAAACTGCCTTTAGAGAAACGGAAGAAGAAATAGGTGTATATATTAAAGATTCTAAAGAAATTTTCAAATTAACGGAATTGTATATTCCTCCAAGCAATTTTTTAGTAAGTCCGTTTATGACCGTTTTAGATAAAGAACCAATTTTTAAACCTAATTATGAGGTTGAAGAAGTGATTGAAATATCTTTAAATGATTTATTAAATGATGACAATATTTACTTAAAAAACAGGACAACTTCATATGCTTCTTTAAAAGATGTTCCATGCTTTGAACTCAATAATTTTGTGATTTGGGGCGCAACAGCTATGATTTTAAGCGAGTTGAAGAAATTGCTTAAATTAAGTTTGATTTAAGTATATTGTTGTAAATTCGCATTTATAATTAATACTATTTTAATGAAATTATACAAGCAAGACGTATTTGGAAAAGCCTTATTTCTTAAACGATTTTTAATCCTAATTATAGGTTTAATATCGCATAGAAGATTTAGAGTTTTTAATACATTACAAATTGAAGGTTCTGAAATTTTAAGAGAATTACCAGGTCAAAATGTGTTATTTGTATCAAATCACCAAACTTATTTTGCCGATGTTGTTGCGATGTTTCATGTTTTTAATGCCTCCTTAAGTGGTAGAGTAGATTCTATTAAAGATATAGGTTATTTATGGAAATCTAAAAATAATATTTATTTTGTAGCTGCCAAAGAAACTATGAGGTCTGGCTTACTACCTAAAATCATGGCTTATGCTGGTGCTGTTTCTATAGAAAGAACTTGGCGTTCTAAAGGTGAAGATGTTAAACGACAAGTAAAAATGAGTGATGTTAATAATATTAGCACAGCTTTAAAAGACGGCTGGTTAATCACTTTTCCTCAAGGAACAACAAAACCCTTTAAACCTATCAGAAGAGGAACAGCGCATATTATTAAACAAAACAAACCTATTGTAGTGCCTATTGTTATTGATGGCTTTAGACGTTCGTTTGATAAAAAAGGATTGTTTATTAAAAAGAAAGGTATTTTTCAGTCTTTTGTGATTAAAGAACCTTTAAAGATTGATTATGAAAATGATTCGCATGAAGATATTGTAAAACAAATTGAATTTGCTATTGAACAACATCCGTCATTTTTAAAAGTACCAGAACTTGAAAAAGAAAAATTCTTTAAACAAGAGAAAGAGTTAAATAAAAAACGAGAGTTTTGGAATAATTATTAGATTAATGTATTCTATTTTCGTTAGTCTAAAGTATTAGCCTAAAGTCTAAAGTCTTTTTTTTGTGCTATTTTTTAATAATATCCAATTCCCATTTTAAATTTTCATTGTATAATAAGTTTCCATTTTCAACACATAAAGGAGAATTAATATTGTTTGTAAAAAGACTTCCAGTACCTAAGCCTTGTGGTATTTTTGTATTTAAACTATAGGTATATTGTGCTATCGCATTTAAACCAATATTACTTTCTAGAGCAGAAGTTATCCACCAATTAATATTTTGATCTTCAGCAAAATATATCCATTCATTAGAACCTTTTATTCCGCCAATTAAACTTGGTTTTAAAATAATATATTGTGGATTTATAGTTTTTAAAACACGCTGTTTATCCTCTTTATGAAAAATACCAATCAACTCTTCATCTAAGGCGATATCAAGTGGTGATAATTGACATAATTTTGTCATTTCTTGCCATTGTTTTGGTTTTATGGGCTGTTCGATAGAATGTAATTCTAAATCGGCTAAATACTTTAATTTATCTAATGCTTCATTTGGCAAAAAACCGCCATTTGCATCAACTCTTAAAGTTATATCATTTATAGAAAAATCTTTTCTAATTGATTTTAATAAATTGTATTCTGTTTTGAAATCAATAGCACCTATTTTAAGTTTAATAGTTGTAAAACCTGCTTTTATCTTATCCTCTATTTGCTTTTTCATGAATTTTTCTGTTCCCATCCAAACCAAACCATTGATATTTATTTTGCCATTACCGTTAGTGAAATTTGACGGAAATAAATCGAACATGTTTGTGCTTTTTAATGATAACAAAGCTTGTTCTAAGCCAAATTGTATTGATGGAAATTCAATTAATTCATTTAATAAAAAAATAGCCTCTTTATGTATATTATTACATAACCACTGTAACTTATCTTCATAATTTGGCACATCATCGGCACTTAAACCTCGAAAAACAGCGCACTCACCTATTCCAGTTTTATTTGCATTGGTTATTTGTAAAAAATAGGTTTCTTTAGTATGCAAAACACCTCTTGATGTTCCGCTTGCTTGCTTAAATTCTAATATGTATTTTTTATAGGAAGCTTTCATTTATTAGATTCTACTGCAAATTTAGTGGAAAACCTTAGTTTTAATATCATATTTTGTTCATTT
>CAYOFS010000075.1:0-3502 GCA_964403095.1 uncultured Flavobacteriaceae bacterium
GTTGACTGCTGACTGTTGACTGTTGACTGTTCTCTGCTGACTGCTGACTGCTGACTGTTGACTGTTGACTGTTATCTGTTGACTGCTATATCACAAAAATAGTAAATTAGCTACTACATCTTTACAAAATCTATTATATTTGATAAAAATTTATAAACATCTTTTAATAAAAAAACACTTAATGCTAATAACTGCCAATAATCCAAATAGAAAATCATGGTTAAAAGTAGGTATTAATTCTGATTTTCCAATTCAAAATATTCCATTTGGTGTATTTTTAACTAAGGAAGGAATTACTACTATCGGAACTAGAATAGGTAATTTCGCTATTGATTTATCTGCCTTACACCAACTAGGCTATTTTGAAGAAATACCATTAACCGATGCTGTTTTTATGCAAGACACGTTGAACGACTTTATTTCAAATGACAGAAAAACTTGGCGTTTAGTTCGTAACCGAATTGCCGATATTTTTGATGAAAACAATTCCGATTTAAAAAATAATCAAAAAGATATAAATGCTATTATTTTTGAAATGAAAGATATTGAAATGCTTTTACCTATCAATATTGGTGATTATACCGATTTTTATTCAAGTAAGGAACATGCAACCAATGTTGGAACAATGTTTCGTGATCCAGAAAACGCCTTACTACCAAACTGGCTACATATCCCTGTTGGTTATCATGGTAGATCATCTTCAATTGTTGTTTCTGGTACTGATATTCATCGTCCGAAAGGACAAACTATTAAAAATGGTGCTACTCAACCTGATTTTGGTGCTTCAAGATTAGTAGATTTTGAAATGGAAATGGCTTTTATCACAACAGATGCAAATAATTTAGGCGATACAATCCCGATAGAAAAAGCTGCTGATTATATTTTTGGAATGGTTTTATTTAACGATTGGTCTGCTAGAGATATTCAAAAATGGGAATATGTGCCTCTTGGTCCTTTCTTAGCTAAAAATTTTGCTTCTACAATTTCTCCATGGATTGTAACAATGGATGCATTAGAGCCTTTTAGAGTTGAAAACCCGAAACAAGAACCAACTCCTTTACCATACTTACAACAAACAGGTAATAATAGTTATGATATTAAATTACAAGCCACTATTAAGCCAGAAGAAATGAAAGAAACTATTGTTTCTAATTCTAATTTTAAATACATGTATTGGTCTATGATTCAGCAATTAACACATCATACCGTAAATGGCTGTAATGTTCGTTCTGGAGATATGTTAGGAAGTGGTACAATTTCTGGCCCAACAAAAGATAGTTATGGCTCCATGCTAGAATTATCTTGGCGTGGAACAAACCCTATTCAACTTATCGAAGGCGGAGAACGTAAGTTTATTAACGATAACGACACCGTAATTATACGTGGTTATTGTGAAAATGATAAAGTAAGAATTGGTTTTGGTGACTGTTCTGGTAAAATTTTACCTGCTAAGTAATATTTTAAAATGTAATGTAATCATAAAAAAAGAGGATTTCATTTATTGAAACCCTCTTTTTTATTCTATAAATTTAATCTGTTAAGACTACTCTATCTTCACTCTAACACCTTCACTATGGCTAGAAAATTCTGGTGCATACATAGATTGAATAGTTGTAATCCCATTAGAAAAATCACCTTTATTATTAACTCGTAAATCGTACTCAAATACATAAATACCTTTTGGCAAATAGTCAATAAAAAAGTTAGTGCTTGCATCTTTGGTACTTTCATAATAACCTAAACCGTCTTGCCACTTATATTGCGATAAAACATTAACAGGTTCAAAACCTGCTGCACGCATATCTTTCATGTGGATAAATTCCATTGCTCTATCTACTCTTAGTTCAATTCTTACTCTTACTAAATCTCCTAATTTAAGTTTTGTTCTATCTGTAATTTCTGTGATTTTCTCACCTCTATCTTCATTTGTTTTAAGGAATAATTTTTTCTTTATTTTCAACGGCGTTTCAGCAAAAGTGATTTTATCTAAATCTTCAAAATATTGCCAATATAAAGCTCCCCAAGCAATGCCTTCTCCTTCTTTTTTCATGGTAACACTTGCCATTTCTGGAGTTATTTCATTAGCACTCCAAGATGTTTTAAAATAACCTGTTCCTGCTTCCACTTTAGCATTATCTAATTCTAATGGCTTTATTGTTTTATTACCTATTGTTATATCTACAAATTCCGTTGTACTTACCCAATCTGCTCCTTGTAAAAGCAAAGCGTAAACGGCTTCGGTTGTTGCTTTGGTTGTTTTCCAACGATTGGTTTGCTTGTTTTTAAGTAACCATATTTTTAAGTTATCGACATCACCTAATGATGATGAAACTCCTGCCTGTGCAGAAATGGCAGATGAATTAATTTCAGAGAAAACTTCTATCATTAAGGCTTGTGTCTCAATTGGTGCTTGGTGCCAATGATAACTACTCGTGTTTTCTTTCCAATACATTCCTAATTCTTCGCTTGTTATTGAGTTTTCTTTTAAGGAACGTAAAATCATTTCCGCTACAGCATTATTATCATTTCTATACGCAACTAATGAGATTAAACCTTTACTGTATAAATTAAAATCATTCCAATATTTATAGGATTGATCTGTATAATAATCAAAGGCTATTTTTACCTTTTTAGGCACTTTTATATCCTTGAAAAAACTACGTGTATATAAATAATGTACTTGAGAATGCGATGTATGATTTTTAACTAAATAGTCTTTTATTTTTTGTTCTTTATCAACTTCGTTTACAAACCTTTTATTTGCAGTTTTTAATAGGTTATTATAATCTTTTAAAATTTGACTATCTAAATAAGAAATAGCACGTTTTGTCATATCTTGGCTCTTACCTCTATCTTGTTCCTCAAAAACACCTAACTTATCCAAGTGTCCAAGACCAGCAACAATATGTTGTGTAATAAATCTATTTTCATAGCGAGAACCTTTAAACCATGGAAAACCACCAGAAGACATTTGCAATTGTTTTAATTTACTGATGGCATTTTCTTGCTCATTCTTCATTTTATTTAAGTCGAATAATAAGGCGATGCGTTTTTTCTGTTCGGTTTCACTTTGTGCGTCACGTAGCCAAGGTGTTTCTTGAATAATTAAAGATTTTAATTCCTGGTTTTTTTCTAAATTACTCAACAATGCATCGCTATCTTTCCACTGATTAAATACTTGCTGTATTTTAGGATTTGAATTAGCTATATAACTAGCCAAAGTGTTAGCGTAATAACGTGAAAAAGTTTGCTCTGCACACTCATAAGGATATTCCATTAAATAAGGCAACGCTTGAACTGCATACCAAGCGGGATTTGACGTCACTTCTAAAGTCAATTTATGGTTTTTTCTACTACTCGAAACTGTATTTTTTAATTTATCTAATGTAAAAGTCTTTGTTTGATTACTTCTAATCCACATTGGCAAGGTTTCGGTAACCAACATGCGGTTTGATAAAACAGGTAAAAAGTTTTGTTCTCCATCAGAAAAATTTCCGGCTTT
>CAYOFS010000075.1:3602-9473 GCA_964403095.1 uncultured Flavobacteriaceae bacterium
ACCATTAATTCTTTTTGAGTTACAGTCTCTAGAGTTTTTATAGTTGATTTCAATTCTTTGGTATGTGCTAATAATTGCATTTTCCATTTAGTTAAACTCTCTGGTGTTGTAAAGCTAAAACTTATATTACCTTTTTTATCTGTTTTTAATTGCGGAAAGAAAAAAGCGGTTTCATTAAAGTTAGTTCTTACTTTTACATCTCCGAAATCTTCATCATTAGCACTTGGGATATTATTATTTCCTTCTGAATTAGCACCATCATTCAGCATTTCATCAGATTCTGCATAAGCATTACTATCTGCTTGTGCAATTCCCATTCCTGCTGACTTTCCTTCAAGTTTCATTTTCATATTCCTTGATCTTGGTACTGGTTTTACCATTGCATTAATTCCCGTTTCGGCCATACTTAATTTTCTTACTCTTGCATACCCAAAATGTAATCCAAACCAATTTAAGCTATCAAAACCTTGATGCGCTATATTTTCATAAATTGCTCTTGGCATTACTACTCTAAAAGAATTTACTCCAAAACTATGACTTGCCATTACCCTACTTGACGGATAATATGTACGTGTATAAATAGGTTTAAACTGCCATTCATGTTTTTTAAACTGATCTAAACTTGCATCATACATACTGGTTAGCATTTCTGCAATCACCTTATCTTTTTTAGTTCCTTTAATCTTAAAACTCCATGTTTCTTCACTTGCTGGTTGTAATTTATCTCTAAACGTAAGGGTCTCGATTTCTAAGTCCATTTTTTCGTAAGGCACATTAACCGATAAATTACTTCCTAAAAAGGAATTAAAATTTACTAAATGATACGAAATCCCAAAACCACCTAAATCTTCATTATCTATTGAAATACACATTGTTTTATATTCATTATTTAGATGAAATAATTTAGTATCAACTATTTTATTATTCTTTTCAATATTAATAACAACAGTCATATTATTAGATGCAGTTCCTATTTTTAAAACCGCTTCTTCACCTACTTTATAGGTATCTTTATCTAAAGAAATATCAAAAAACTGATTATCAGCTACTTTTTTATCCTCTTTACTATATACTAAAAATCTTGTTTTATCAGTTATAGTTTGTTTAAATTTATCTTCTCCTTCTGCAATAGCAATATAAGCACCAGAGAGCCATGATTTTATTTTACTTAACTTAATTTCTTTATCATTTGATGTATCAAATTTTACCGATAAAACTTGCTCTCCAAGTTCATCGACTTGTGCTTGATATACTTCATGTGGAAATAAACGTTCAAATTTATCTTGTGGTATTTGCTGATAATCTGGCATTCCCCAAGAACGATTACGATAGACGCTTTTTGGCGATTTTAATTTATATATTTTCAGTGTTCCTTTTGCAGCAACAAATTCACCATTTAGGTTTTTAGTATCTATAGTAATCACATTACTTTTATCGGTTTTATCTAAACGATTAGCCAAATTTAAAGTAATAGTTTGCGAATGATATCCAACTTTAACTATAGTTGAAGTACTACGTGTTTCTCCATTAATATCGGTAATATCTGCTGTAATTTCATAGGTAAAAACGGGTAAGTCTTTTTTATTTACTGATGTATCTGGCTTTGCCAAAAAATCAATTTCAAATTCGCCTTTATCATTTGTTTTAGTTTCTCCATGCGCAATTTCTTGTGCTTCGGAATTAAATCCATAAGACCTATACCAATACCACCATCGTGGATATTGTACTTTTCTTTTTACTTTATAAACTACTTTTGCATCGGTAATATTAGAACCTGCATAAGCAATTGCTTTTCCTTTAACTTTTACTATATCATTTAATTTAAAACTCTCCGCAATTTTATTAAATTTAGCCGAAAATTTTGGTCTTTTATACTCTTCAACACTAAAGCCAACCTGACCATGTATTTTTCTAAAATCACTATTCTTCCCTCTCATAGAAATAATTCTTTCAAGAGGTTTTACACCTTCTACCACAATTTCAAAACGACCTGTCAATCTGTTATTTGGCAGCATAAATTCTCCCGCAAAAGAACCAAATTCATTGGTAACAAACTCAAATGATTTAACATCCTGATAATCAGCGTCTTTTAGAGTTACTTTTACCTTTCCATTAGCAATAACTTCTGATTTATTTTCTTGTTGCTCTACTGCTATTCCTTTAAAATAAACGGTTTGAGATGGGCGATAAATACTTCTATCCGTAAATAAAAACACACTATTATTTGTGAATTTATGATTATCACGATGACTTCTATTTTTATATAAGTTATAATATCTAAAAGCACCTTTATCATCATCTTTTGACACTGCAAATTCCACTTGATTATGATGTTTATTAACTTCAAACTGAATAAAACCGTCATTATCCGTTATCAAATTTTTATCAATTTGTTTATTATAATTATTAATATTATAATTTTTGACATGTACTTTAGCTCTAATTATTGGTTTCCCTGTAAACCTATCTACAACTTGATATCTATACTTACCTTGCAATGTACTTTCTACTAAAACCAAATTCGTTGCTTGAATAAAGCTAAAGGCAAATGAATTAGAATCATCAAAATCTGCTTTTGACGATGCTAAGATAAGGTATTCACCTTGTGGTAATTTAGGCATAATAATCTCCGTACTATGCTGTTGATAATCATTTTCATTTTTTAAATTATTAGAAAAATCAATTACTTTTTCTAACTTTTTTATTTGATTTAAGCGTAACGAATTTTGATGTGTGCGCTCTACTTTGTCTTTAATTTCTCTATCTGATTTATATACTTGAAAATAAATTTTATCTAAATTTTTATATTCTACCAAAAACCTACTTTCTTTATTCATCTCTATAAAAGCTTCGTTTTTAAGTTGAATATTTGACATTAAAATATTATTTTTTAAATTCTTGCATTTTGACGCACCATTAGAATTTGAGAATTTATTAATAGCATTAGTACATACTTTAATTGCATTTTGGTTTAGAAACTGATATTTCTCATCTTTATGTAAAGTGTATTTATTGGCTTGTTGATTGTAATATGTTGCAATTCTAAAATCTACTTTTGTTACATATTCAAATGCCTTATACTTGGTTTGTATTTTTTTCAACGTTTCAAAATAAACAGCATTTTTATCCGAAAAACGAGCGTTTTGTAAAACAAAATCTAGTCTTTTTAAAGTAATACTTATTAAGGCGGATTTATTTTTATCTTTTAAATGAAATTGTGTTAAATCTTTATAAATATTTAAGGCTTTTAATTTTTGAGACTCCGTATCTTTTGAAGTGAAATCTGCATTCAAAAACGTTTTATTATCTCCTAAAAATTGCGCATTATCAATTTCAAACTTGTATTTAGCTTGTGCTAAATTACTTTCGCCTGTTTTATAAAAATTCAAAGCTTGATGTGCTATAAAATCATAAACTGTTGGTCTAATTTTTCTTGAACCATCTTGTTTATGTAGAATATCATCAAATTTAGAAATTTTAGTTTGCTTTAAAATTAGTCCGTTTGCTAAAGCGTTTTGGAAATGAAAATCTATTTCTTTAAAGATAGTATGTAAATCCCAAGTTCTAAAGTCATTTGCATCAACTTTTTCCTTTGTATTTGTTCTATTATAAAATTGATGTCTATTATTCTGAAAATATTGCCAATACAAATTAGCTAATATAACTTCTAACATGTTTTTATTAGGAGAATCAGCTTTGGTAATTTCTTCCTTAATTGTATTGATAATTGTTAGTTGTGCATCTTCTTCTAAAGTTAAAGTGTATTTTGATTTGTACAGAATGCTTTTAATAATTTGCACTTCGTTTTTGGTGCTTTTAGCCAATTGATAAATGGTTTCTACTTCAGCTAAAGCTGATTTTGGTAATCCTTTATTTTCAAACTCCTGCACTTTTTCCCAATTACTTTTGTAATTTGATTGTGCATTTAATAAGGTTGAAAATAAAATAATCATTGTGGTTGCTATATATTTTTTCATGTTAATTTGTTTATTCATTAATTATCTAAAATATAAACTAGATAATTAATATTCTTTACAAAGATAGCAAAAACTATTCCTAAAATATGTATGAATGAGTGAATGCTAGTTTTGAATTAGGGAAAATTAAAATATATTATTACTTTTACAAAAAAACACTATGAATAAAACTTTAATAATAATAAGTCTTACATTAATATCCTCATGCTCATCAGATGACCCAGAAAATGGCAGTTATACTTCAAGCTTTACAGGTAAGATTAACGGTGTAGCTTTTGAGGCAAATACTATAACAAATAGTTACTTAGCTCGTCAATCAGACGATTTAAATCAAAATGCAAAATTATTTTTTTATGCGGAAAATGAACAATATAAATTTATGCTTGTAATTACCGATTATAATAACACTTCTAATTGTATGAGTGAAGGAGATTATAGAAACAATACAGATGACAGGGAAGTTCTTCTTTGGGTTTATTATAAATTTAATGGAAACACCAATCACCTTCACTATCCAGATAGTGATGATGTTTTTAACTCTACTGAATATGTTAAAGTTACAAATTGTGGTAATAACAAAATATCAGGGGAATTTTCAGGAACTTATATTGAGTATAATAGTATAGATGGCTTAGAAACACCAGATACGTTAGTATTAACCGAAGGTGTTTTTGAAAATATTGAGTTTAATGTAGTTAATTGACTATTTTAATTCATAAAACAAAAAAACTATTTTTTATGAACAGTTTTTTTGTTTGTATGATTTTATTATATCCTCATTTATATTTATTGTAAATTTGCCACATGAAACTAGGAAAAATAAACAGACTGAAAGTAATTAGGATAACGCAGTTTGGCACATATTTAGAAGATGAAGAACATAATGAAGTATTATTGCCAGATGATTATACCTCGGAAGTTGAATTAGATGAACTTATAGATTTATTTATTTATCTAAATAGTGAAGATCAATATACAGCAACAGCATTAACACCACTAATTGAAACAAATAAATTTGCTTATTTAGAAGTGAAAGATGTAAATAAAATTGGTGCTTTTATGGATATTGGAATTTCAAAAGACTTATTAGTTCCCTATGCAGAGCAAACCGAAGAAATGCGTGTTGGAAACTCTTATTTAGTATTTATGTTTGTTGATGAGGAAACGGACAGACTAGTTGGTTCTTGTAAAGAAAATGAATTTGTTTTTTTTGATGAAATAGATATCAAAATTGGTGATGAAGTAGATTTGTTACCATACCGAAAAACAGATTTAGGTATTCACGCTATTGTAAATAACTTGCATAAAGGCTTGATTTTTAATTCTGATATTTATAAGGAATTGTTTTTAGGAGATCCAATGAAAGGCTTTGTAAAATTAATACGTGAAGATGGTAAAATTGACATTTCATTAGAGCCATTAGGTTACAGACAAAGTATTGATCCTACAAGTGACCTTATTTTAAATAAACTACACGAATCTAACGGACAATTATTTTTTACCGATAAAAGTTCTCCCGAAGAAATAAAAGACATGTTTGGCTTAAGTAAAAAAGCCTTTAAACGTGGTATCGGAAATCTTTACAAGCTTAAAAAAATAGCTATTCTTAAAGAAAGTATTCGATTATTGTAAAAATAAAAAACCTTCATTTTACGCTTCGTATAACAGTAGTTGCGGATTTTAAATGCCTGAATTTTGGGATAAACACTTATTTTTTGTAAAAGCACTAAATTTTGAGTTAAGCACAAAAACCGCAATTATAACACTCTTATTATCGTGTTCAACAAGCAAAAAAAACAACACAAATAAAAGAAACTACGAAACAACATATCACAGTAGAAAAGTATACTTTAAACAAATCTAAATTAGATAGTTTATTTGATGTATTAGATAA
>CAYOFS010000076.1:0-9454 GCA_964403095.1 uncultured Flavobacteriaceae bacterium
ATATTGAAAAGAATTATGAAAAATTAAATATTCCACATTATTTAGGAACATAACCATATAAATTAAGCTTATCCCCTACATTTATTCAGAATCAACACTATAAAAACCACCACAATTCGCTTTTCTGCGTTTCGAAAACTGTGTAATCAAGTAAGCTGTTGTTATTAAATTACGTAACTCACATAAATCAGCTGAAAGTTCAGAATAATCATATAAACGCTTATTGTCTTCGTAAAGTCCTTTTAATCTCCTTTCAGCACGTAAAAGACGTTCATTTGAGCGCACAATTCCAACATAATTACTCATAATGGTTTTTACTTCGGCAATGTCATGAGTAATTAATATTTTCTCCATATTTTTCACTACACCTGTATCATTCCAAACAGGAATGTTTGTTGGCATTTTTGCTTTTGAAAACTTTTTAGTTATGTTTTTATATGCATTATGTGCATAAACAATTCCTTCTAAAAGAGAATTTGAAGCCAGTCTATTCCCTCCATGTAAACCAGTTCTTGTTACTTCACCACAAGCATATAATTTTTTTATTGAAGTCTTTGCTTTTTTTGCCAACTCTTCTTCTACTTCAATATTTGGCATTTCGTATTTCATTGCTAGATATAATTTTTGCATGGTATTCATTTTCATAAAATGACATTCACTACAAGCACATGTATTGTCTTCTTTTGCAGGAGCAGGAATAATGATTTTATCTGGGTTCTCTTGCATCATTTGAAATAAAATTCCAGCTTCAGTGGCTACAATAAATTCTTTTTTATCACTTTCTCTAACATGTTTTAACAATCCCGAAGTAGATCCAATATACTTAGCTACTTTTAACATGTGCGCTTCTGATTCTGGATGTGCAATAATTTCGGCATCTGGATGTTCGCTATGTAAATCTAACAACTTGTCAATTGAAAAAGCCTCATGAACAATACAAGCACCATCCCAAAGTAACATTTCTCGTACTGTTTCTTTATTCAACCAAGCACCTAAATTTCTGTCAGGAGCAAAAATAATTGGTGTTTCTTTAGGTATTGAATCAATAATCATTTTAGCATTTGAAGACGTACAAACAAAATCGCTTAAAGCTTTAATGTCTGCTGAACAATTAATATACGTAACTACTATATGATTAGGATGCAACTTTTTAAATGCAGCAAACTCTGCTGGCGGACAAGATTCAGCCAATGAGCAACCTGCTTTTAAATCTGGTAAAATAACTTTTTTAGTAGGGTTTAAAATTTTAGCCGTTTCGGCCATAAAATGTACACCTGCAAAAACAATCATATCCGCATCAGTCTCTGCGGCACGTTGTGCAAGCTCTAAACTATCTCCTACGAAATCGGCTATTTTCTGTATTTCATCAATTTGATAATAATGTGCCAAAATAATGGCGTTTTTCTCTTTTTTAAGCTTGTTTATTTCTTTTACAAAGTCAATTTTAGGAGTGTCAATTTTTAAATATCCAACCTCTTCAATATTTTCAATTGGTTTTTCTAGTACTTTCATATTTGATTTAGTTTTTATAGTCATCCTTTAACATATGCAAATAGTGACCAAACTATTTAATGACTTAGATTTTAGTTAAAACAAATATATATTGTATGTCAATATTACAAGTTTTTTATTTTACCTTTGTTTTTTAAACTTTTTTCATGGAAAACATTAATACTAAAGCAAATTTCAGGATAATTCAAATTATTTACTCAACCTTGATATTAGGTGTATTTGCATTCTTTTTATATACATATTCATCAGTAAAAAATACTTGTTTTAGTTTTAAAGATGGTAGTATATTTATGATTTTAGTTCCACTTTCTTTTATCATTGCGGTAGTTGCAAGTAGTTTTTTATACAAAAAAACAATTCAGACAATACATGAAAATAACGGACTATATTCTAAATTAAATAAATACCAAGGTGCTATTATTATGAAAGGTGCGCCTTTAGAAGCAGCAGGTTTAATTGCTGTTGTAGGTTTTATGATGACTTCTAACTCCTATTACCTAAATATTGCAATTGTTGTTTTAGGGTTAATGGTTGTAAATTTCCCTACGAAAAATAAATTTTCAAGTATAGTGGATTTATCTTTGGAAGAACAAAATAGATTAAACGACTTGTAATTAATATTCACCACTAAAAATTTAACATTTTATTAAAATGGCTCAAAAACCATCTATACCAAAAGGAACAAGAGATTTTTCTCCTACAGAAGTTGCCAAGCGTAACTATATAATGAATACTATAAAATCTTCTTTTGAGATTTATGGTTTTCAACCTATTGAAACACCTAGTTTTGAAAATTACAGTACTTTAATGGGGAAATATGGAGAAGAAGGTGATCGATTAATTTTTAAGATATTAAATTCTGGTGATTTTTTAGCTAAAGCAGACGAACAACTACTTGCATCAAAAGATAGTAAAAAAATAACTCCAAAAATATCAGAAAAAGCACTTCGTTATGACTTAACCGTACCTTTTGCACGTTACGTTGTGCAACATCAAAACGATTTAATTTTACCTTTTAAACGCTATCAAATTCAGCCAGTTTGGAGAGCAGACAGACCACAAAAAGGCAGATATAGGGAGTTTTTTCAATGTGATGCAGATGTTGTTGGCTCAAAATCTCTAATTCAAGAAGTTGAATTTATTCAATTATATGATGATGTTTTTACAAAATTAGGTTTAACCGAAGTTGAAATAAAAGTAAATAATCGTAAAATACTATCTGGTATTGCCGAAATTATTGGCGCAAAAGACAAGCTAATTGATTTCACTGTTGCCTTAGATAAACTAGATAAGATTGGAACAGAAGGCGTTACTAAAGAAATGCTTGCTAAAGGAATTTCTGAAACTGCCATTGAAAAAGTACAGCCGTTATTTAATTTCACAGGAACAAACCAAGACAAAATAACTCAACTACGAGATATGCTTCAAAGCTCTGAAGAAGGTTTAAAAGGTGTTGAAGAATTACAATTTATCATTAACAGCATTGAAGCACTAAGCTTACAATCTGCTATATTAGACATCGATGTAACTTTAGCAAGAGGTTTGAATTATTACACAGGAGCAATTTATGAAGTAGTAACCAATAAGGTAAAAATAGGCTCAATTGGTGGCGGAGGAAGATATGATGATTTAACTAGTATTTTTGGTTTAAAAGACATAAGCGGAATAGGGATTTCTTTTGGTTTAGATAGAATATACTTAGTTTTAGAAGAGTTAGATTTGTTTAAAAAGATACAATTACCTAAACCAAGAGTATTGTTTTTAAATTATAATGAAGAAAGTATATCTAATCGATTAAAAGCATTAACTGAATTAAGAAAAAACGGAATTTCATCAGAGATATATCCAGACACGGCAAGTTCAAATAAACAACGCCAAAAACAATTCAAATATTTACAGAAAAGAGAAATAGAATTTGTTGTTTTAGATGATGAACTTGGAGAGGAATTGACTTTAAAAAATACAGTTTCTGGTAAAATTGTAAAAGGTAATCTAAACACAATTATTAACGTTTTGAAATAAAATTAAAGCTCACATTTTGTGTGTTTTTATATAATTACACCAATTCAACATCAAAATACACTATAAATTATTTATCTTTTCACGTTTTCCTGCACTTCAAATTTATTTAGCACATTTTGAAATAGAATTGGTGTTAAAACGACTTTACGCTTAATCCTTAAATCCGCAAGAGTATTTCTACTGCAAAGCCAAACCACACGCTATTATTGACAATGCTCAAAAAAACTTACTCACTATATCTAATGATATACTTGCGTTACTTTTTTCTGCGCTAGACCAATACCAGCGCACATTTTGACTTTTCGTAACGAAAACTATTGCTATTTAAGGTTAATTAATAATTGATTCTTAGTTAATACAAAAGAATTTTATTATATTTGGGTTTATTAAATTAATAACCAATAAAACATTAATCGTTATGAGTAAAAGAGATGATTTAATCGCATTATATGCAAAAGAATTAAAAGAAAAAGCAGGCGTAACTCCTGATATGGAATTGTTAACACAAGTAACTATTGGTTGCGGACCTTCAATCTACAATAAAGATGCTGCAACTGTTGCATGCAGTCAAGAAAGCGAATTAGAAACCGTAAAAACCAATTATTTAATTAAAAAATTAAGTTTAAAAGATGATTCTAAATTAGATACTGCTATAAAAGAAGTATGTGAGCAACTAGGAGCTTCTAACAAAAACAAGTATAGAGCAGTGTTTTATTACTTACTTTGCGTTAAGTTCAACAAACAAAGTGCTTACTAAAAGTAAATTTAATAACTAAAAAACCAAATCTAAATGATTTGGTTTTTTTATGCGCTACTTATGTTATTTATTAAAGTTTTTTCTGATTTTTTTAGGTAATGCTTTTTTGTGTACTAAAACCGAAATTGCTTTTGATTTAAAATAAGGGATACTCATATAAATATAACCATTATTCCCAACCCTTTTACTACTGCTTCCCCAAGAATTCTTCACTTTATAGTATTTATTGTTTTTTTGATCTTTAACAATTCCTACAATATGCATTAAATGATCATCGGTAGTATTGTAGTTTTCAAATTCTTGCTGACGATATTTTTGGGAAACTTTTTTCTCTACAACTATTTCCGTCAGTGACTTTTTAATATCGCTATTGTTTTTAGGCAATACTGCTACACCATATTTTGAAGAAAAAGTTTTTTCCGATACATCTACATCTAGTTCAATAGTATATCCTTTTTTTAATGCCTCATTAGTTACACTTACCAATTCATCAACAGGTACGTTATACATACTTCCGTTAGAAAAATTATCAGGTATATTTAAAACAAAATCTGTATAAAAAGGCACTTGCGTAAACGAAGTCAATGTTACGTAATTTACAGCATCAATTTTCATAGCTTTTGCAAATGATTGTGGTGTATATTGCTCATTCTCAAAAGTGAATTTTAAAGGTGTTTTTCCAATTTCTTTATCTAAAATTAAAGACACTTCCTTTTTCCAATTTGGATATTTAGAATTGACATCATTTTTAATAAAACTATCCAGCACAACTTTAATTGTAGGGATAATTTTTTTATGATTATAAACTTTATCATCAAATTTAATTCCACTAAAAGCTATCTCAGGCACTAAACCATTATCTCTAATTGAATTAATTACATCATGCCCTAAACCACCTTCGCTAAATTGTATTTTCCCTTGACGCATAACATACGCCCAAGCCTTGTCATCATAAGTGTTTCTTACAGTGTACATTTCGGAAATATCTACTTGCTTACCTGTAAGTCTGAAAATTTCACTCTCAATAAATGACGAAGTAGAAAAACTCCAACAAGTACCCGTATTACCTTGACTTTTTACCGATGATGCTTCAATATCAACAATATTAGTGAAATTATATTTTTGAGCACTTAAACTTAAAATTGTAAAAGTGACAAAGATACTTATAAATATTTTTTTCATCTA
Source organism: uncultured Flavobacteriaceae bacterium (assembly GCA_964403095.1). Taxonomy (GTDB): domain Bacteria; phylum Bacteroidota; class Bacteroidia; order Flavobacteriales; family Flavobacteriaceae; genus S010-17. The sequence goes on from CAYOFS010000076.1 coordinate 5,477, forward strand.
TTTTTTATTTGAATATTATTAATCTTCTTTATTTTCCTCTTCTTTATCTTCTTCTTCATCTTCAGGAGCTTCCTCTTCAACTTTTCCTCTTTTTTTCAATTCCAAAACACGCTCTACGTTTTGATAATAACCTTCTTTGTTTGGGTCTTCAGAATCTATTTTTGAAAATCCATTTTTATAATATTTCAGTGCTTTTTTAAATTCTTGACCAGTTTCATAATAGCGTCCGATATAATAATCCCCAATAGGTGATTTTGGATATAATCTATTTATCATTTTACCAAAATCAATTAAGTAATCACCATCTTCTTTATCTAAAATAATACTTTCTATAGCATAAATATCACGATCTCTTATTTTGATGTTAGCACCAAATAAATATTCTATTTCTACATATTTTTTTTCTAAATACTCAATAGCTTCTGGTGGTGATAAATTAGCTACTTTACTTTTAAACTCCTCTTTTGAAATAGCAGAATATTGATCAAAAATAAAAGCTAACGAACCAGCAATTCCTTGACCCATTGAAGCAATTTTAGAAGAATTATTAAACTCATCAAAACGATAATTAAACAATTCATTATTTGATGATTTTAACAAATTATCAACTTCAATAATTGTTTTATGTTTATGTCCATTATAATTACCTGAAATAATATAATAAAATATTTCTGTTTCTAAAGTTGGAATCTTATCATGCAACATGGATAAAACATCTGGCGCAAAATAAGGGTTTAGATTTACATATGCTTGAAAAGATGGTTGTTCTTCAATCATAAAATAATTAATAAAATTTGCAGTCAACGTACTACCTACAATTGTTTTGAATGGAGAAATACGATAATTATTATCCATATAAGTAAGTAATTCATTACGTATAAATTTATAAAACGCAGTACTATTTACTGTTGGCATACTATTAATTGGATCATATTCACAATCTTGATAACGTTCTTTTGGAGATTCTTGATTTTGGGTAATTCCAACAATAATTTGTTCAGGAGCTTTATCTCTATCGGAAAATAATTTTGCATTTGCCACATAGATATCAAACAAATATTCACTATCCAAAATAATAGTTAATGGGTAAACTCTATCTCCATCAGCTTTATAAGATTTTGGAATATAAATTTTAATTAGTCTTGATTTTCCGAGTTCTTCAGATGGAAACTCCATTACTTCACTCTTGCTTTTTTGAGCTAAAATTGTGTTGGTGAAAACTAGCACCAGTACTAAAATAAATATTTTTTTCATGTGTTATTTTTTATTGTTTAATTAAAAGTCCGAAGATAGTAATTATAAATTTAAAACTAATTTACACCAAATAAAAAAACTTGAATTTTGTCTTTTTCATTTTTACACAGCGTAATTTCAATCTAAATTATCAAAATATCGAATTTTTATGATTAGTAATTTGGTACTTCTCTATTATTTAGAATATCTTTACCATATTATTAAACTACTAAAATTATGCCAAAAATTAATTGGAAAACAGCTAAGGAATATCAAGACATTACCTACAAAAAATGTAATGGTGTTGCCAGAATAGCTTTTAATAGACCTGATGTTAGAAATGCTTTTAGACCAAAAACCACAAGTGAATTGTATGATGCTTTCTACAATGCTAATGAAGATACTAGTATTGGAGTTGTGTTGCTTTCTGCCGAAGGACCATCATCAAAAGACGGAATTTACTCTTTTTGTAGTGGCGGAGATCAAAAAGCAAGAGGTAAAGAAGGTTATGTTGGCGAAGATGGTTATCACAGATTAAATATTTTAGAAGTACAACGATTAATTCGCTTTATGCCAAAAGTTGTTATTGCTGTAGTTCCTGGTTGGGCAGTTGGCGGCGGACATAGTTTACATGTTGTTTGTGATTTAACCTTAGCGAGCAAAGAATATGCAATATTTAAACAAACAGATGCTGATGTTACTAGTTTTGATGGCGGCTATGGTTCTGCTTATTTAGCAAAAATGGTTGGGCAAAAAAAAGCACGTGAAATTTTCTTTTTAGGAAGGAATTATTCTGCTCAAGATGCTTATGAAATGGGAATGGTAAATGCTGTTATACCTCATAATGAACTAGAAGATACTGCTTACGAATGGGCGCAAGAAATTTTAGCAAAATCACCAATGTCAATAAAAATGTTGAAATTCGCTATGAATTTAACCGATGATGGCATGGTTGGACAACAAGTTTTTGCTGGTGAAGCAACTCGATTAGCTTATATGACCGATGAAGCTAAAGAAGGAAGAAATGCCTTTTTAGAAAAACGTAAACCAAATTTTGAAAAAAAATGGATACCTTAGAGTCTGTTTAAAAGTTAAAGTGTTGAAATATTGGATTTGTCAAAAGCTTAAAGTCTCGATTAATGGATTTTAGTTAATCGTTATACATTTTAACTATTTAACATTTAAACAATTTACCAATAAAAATATGAAAATAATCTGCATCGGTAGAAATTACACCGAACACATTAAAGAGTTAGAAAACGAAAAACCCACAGAACCTGTTATTTTTCTAAAACCAGATTCTGCTATTTTACCAAAAAAAATACCTTTTTTCATTCCATCTTGGTCTAAAGGTATTCATTATGAAGTGGAAATTTTGGTTAAAATTAATCGTGTTGGAAAACATATACAATCTAAATTTTCACACAAATATTATGATGAAATCGGTCTTGGAATTGATTTTACTGATAGAGAATTACAAAGTAAATTAAAAGTAAGAGGTTTGCCTTGGGAAAAGTCCAAAGCTTTTGATGGCTCTGCCGTTATTGGGGAATTTTACGCTAAAGATAATTTTGACTTAGAAAATATCTCTTTCCAGTTATTAAAAAATGATAAAATAGTTCAAGACGGCAACACTTCTAAAATGTTGTGGAAAATAGACGAGTTAATTGCTTATGTTTCTCAATATTTCACCCTTAAAAAAGGCGATATTATTTTTACAGGAACTCCTGCTGGAGTTGGTCAAATTTTTGAAAATGACATTTTAATCGGTAGGGTTGGTGATCTACAATCATTTAGCGTAAAAATAAAATAAGTTTCAGTATATTTGTCTTGATATATAGCTGATTTGAGATTTTTTTTTTCAATCAAAAAAATCGTTTAAACTTAATAATTATGAAAAAAACACTATTAATTTTATCCTTATTTTTATTCATTTATAGTTGTATAAATGAATGTGATGAAAGTGAGTTCCAATCAACCAATATTGATTTTGTAGAGATTGGAATTGGTTCACTCTCTGGAAGTGGTCAAGAAGATATAGATCAATCAAATCTAGTTATAACCAACCAAACTGATTGGCAGGAATTAATTGCTGTTATAGATGCGATAGTTAATGTTTCAGGTAATTTTTCTGAAACAGATATTGATTTTGACAACTTTATGCTTATTGCTGTTTTTCTAGAGCTTAAAGGTAATGGTTATGATGTTGAAATAACTAATGTTATAGAAAACGAAAATAATATAACAATTACTACTCAAGAAACAGAGTTTTTAACCTTAGTAATGACACAACCTTATCATATTGTTAAAATACCAGTTTCAGATAAAACTATTATTTTTGAGTAAAAACCTCTTTGCAAAAAAACATTGACTAGATAATTAAAATGAATATCCCACCCACCATAAATTAAACCTAAACTTAAAACAGAAGTGCTAAGTAATGTCCAAAATTTTTTGGTGAATGGTTTGTGTGGAAATTGTGCCGATTTTTTTTGTGTTGGTTTTGTCATTTTTTTTGAAGTAAAAATTTTTATGTCGTTGATTCGAGTAGTGATAGCGTATCGAGAATTGGTTCTACCCTTATTTGTGTGAATAAAGATCTAATCAACCATTCTTTATTTTTTTCATAATTTTTTGGAAGTATGAAATTTTTAACTGCATCTGTATGAATGTGATAATTTACTTTACTAATTATTCTTTTAAAGTTCCATTCAAGATTATATTGATTAGTTTCAACTTCTTTTA
>CAYOFS010000077.1:0-7239 GCA_964403095.1 uncultured Flavobacteriaceae bacterium
GGCTGGGGCTCGAACCCAGGACCCTCTCCTTAAAAGGGAGATGCTCTACCAACTGAGCTACCAGGTCATTTTCCTTAGCGGTTGCAAATATACAAGGTAATATTAAATTGACAAATATTTTTTAAAGTTTTTTTTAATTATTTTTGTAAAATAAAATCAATCAATATATGAAGATAGTTTTGTTGGGGTATATGGCTAGTGGTAAAACAATTATTGCTAATAAGTTAAGCGGAGAAACAGGCTTGGTGAGTGTTGATTTGGATGAATATATTGAAGAAAAGGAAAAGCAATCTATTCAAGAAATATTTCAAAATAAAGGTGAAATCTATTTTAGATTACTTGAAAATGCTTGCTTGAAAGAAGTTTTAGCAAGTAATCAAAATTTTATTCTTTCTGTTGGAGGAGGAACACCATGTTATGCTAATAATATGAAGTTGATTATTGAATATGGCGAGTCTATTTATTTAAACGCTAGTATTAATACTATTTATTCACGATTAGTAAGTAGTGAAAAAAATAAAAGACCTTTAGTAAAGGATATTTTGAATGATAATTTAAAAGAGTTTATAGCGAAACATCTTTTTGAACGTGCTGTTTTTTATAATAAAGCAAAATATAAAATAGATGTAAATAATAAGTCGATAGATAAAATTACACAAGAAATTTTATTCCAAATAGGCAATTGATTTATTTTTATTAAACTCAACTCTAATATTTTCTTGGAGCGATGTGGAAAGAGATACACCTTTGAAATCAGCTTTTACGGGGTATTTTTTATGATTTCTATTTACTAATACAGCAGTTTTGAATTGTTTTAACGGAACATTTAAAAAATGCTTAATCGCATAAATTAAAGTAGAACCTGAATTTAAAACATCATCAACTAAAACTAATGATTTGTTTTTATAGTCTTTTTCTTCAAGAGAGGTTTTTATTTTTGCTAAAGGATTTTTTTTATCTATTATAACTTCGCAAAGTATGATTTTTGTGTCAGTTATTTCTTTTAGAATAGCTTCTAGTTTTTTAGCAAATAAAAAACCGTTTTTTGCAATACCAGCTAATATGATTTCTTTTTCATTGCTATTATTTTCAACAATTTGAAAAGCAATTCGTCTAATTTTATGATTTATTTCTTGATTTGTTAGAATAATAGATTTTGACATTGTTTTATTTTTTTTCAAAGATAATAAACAATTCCTTTTTTGCTCTTGGTTTTATAGAATTATATGCAGTTTCTATTGTTTTGATATTAAAAAATGGAGAAAATCTATTTATATACTCTTCTTTTGATCCTCCAAAAGGAGGACCTTCTTCGGTTAATGGAAAATTAAATAATAAGCCAATTATTTTGCCATTATATTTTAAAATATCATTCATTTTTGAAACGTAGTTGTCTCTAAATTTTGGATTTAATGCACAAAAAAAAGTTTGTTCAATTATTAAATCAAATTCATCTTTTAAATTAAAAAAATCGCCTTGAAGTAATTGTTCTTTTGGAAAATTAGGGATACGTTTAATTAAATTTTCTAAAGGTTGCTTGACCAAGTCAATTACATAAACATTAGTAAAACCTTTATTGTAAAGATACTCAGCTTCATAACTGTTTCCTGCTCCTGGAATTAATATTTTAATATTTTTATTAGTTAGTTGATCAATATAATCCTTTAAAGGAGTAGTTATTGTACCAGTATCCCAACCAATTTTATTGATTTTGTATCTTTCGCTCCAAAATTGTTTATTCAGATTCATCTGATATTAGGTATTGGTCAATATCTCTTCGGTCTTTTTTTGTTGGTCTTCCTTCGCCTTTTTTTCTATAGTAATCTTTTGCAAATTTCAATAATTCCTGATTTTCAAAGGCTTCTTTTGGTGTTGTGTCTTTTCTATATAAATCTACCAATTTTGCGCCAACACGATTTTTTGGAGTATCTAAAACCAGAAATTCATAATTTATTTGATTTTTTCGTACAAGAATTGTTTCGCCAACAAAAACCTCTTTAGATGGTTTTACATTTTTCTTGTTGATTTTCACATGTCCTTTTTTACACGCATCTGTAGCAATACTTCTTGTTTTAAAGTAGCGTGTACACCAAAGGTATTTATCAATTCTCATAGTTTAAAATTTAAAAATCAAAATAAGAATTAAATACATCGGTTTTTAAACCAATAGAAAACCAGTTGGTATTTTCTTTTGAAAAATGAGGGACAATTTCTTTAGATTTAAACCTACGTACACTAGTGTTTACAAAAATGTGTAAGTTGGTTGTTGGGTTTACGATGTAACCTAATTGTAAATCGGCAATAACAATTTTAGCAGTGTTACCTTGATAATAGGTGTTGCCATTAACTAAACCTTCGGAATAGGATTGAAATATATTTCCGCCATAATTAGTAGTATCTCCTTGAAAATCAAATCCTTTTTTTCCGTAAATAGCTTTGAAGCTACCGAACCATCTATCTTTTTGGTAACGAGCAATTCCGATAAGTTCGGCAAAATTACTTTCCCAAGGGTGCGCTAATGATTGATTGTAATGAGAATAATTAAGTTCAGAATTATTATGTGAATATGTATAAGGTCTAACCAAATTTGTCTCGCCTTGCAAACTTAAATTTTTAATATTGAAAGCATCAAAATAATGAAAGCCTAATTGAATTCCGTATTTATTAACTCTTGATCCTTTATTGTTAAAAAATTGCTCGACAACTATTTCATCTAATATAAATTGTCCGTAAATGTTTCCTTTTTTAAATTTATATTTTGAGTTAAGACCAACAATGGCATTTCCACTTTTTGAACCTCTTGCAAATTCTACATTTCGATAAAATATTATAGGGTTTATAAAGCTTATATCGATATTAGCATTACCTCTTGCATTGGTTGTAGTTGATTCAAATAAGCCAATATTTAATCGTTTAGTTAGATTAATACTTAAATGATGCGAGGCGACATATTTTCTTAAATACGCATTATTGACAAAAGAATCGGTTGTTGCGTCATTAGTCCACATCCAAATATTAGTGTATTTAATTTTCCAGAAATTAGTACTTATTTTAGCAAAAGTATATGGTGCAGCAACATCCGAAAGAAATAAAGAACGGTAACCATCGCCAATAAAATTCTTTCCAGTTCCAAATTGCAGATTAAAATGTTTCCCAGCATCATAGGCAATATATCCAGTTGCAACGGGATAATCAAAGCCATTTTCTTTAAAGGATTTGGCGTTTCCTGCACCTAAAAATAGGGCTTCACTATTGGCTGGTTTTAAGGTTCTTGCATAATTATTTATATATGAAGCAAATCGACCTTGACTTTCATAAATGCTTGAAGAAAAACTAAATTTGCCAAGGCTACCGCTAACTTTAACGGCTCTTGTGTTGTTGTATGTGTATTGAGAAACATCATTTTCTTTACCAACCTGCCAGTCTAAAATAGGGTTTAGGCTAAGCCAGTAATCCTTCCCTTTTATGTAAACTAAATTTTCATTCCATAATTTCTTTGCAAATACATTGTCAGTATCCTTAAATAAAGCTGTTTTTTCTGATGCTACTTTTTTAAAAGCAGTAGTTTCATTATAAAAATAAGGTTTTACTGTTCCATGTTCGTTTGCTAAGCTATTACTGTGTTTTTCAATCAAATTATATTGTTGATGTGTAAATGGAATAGTTAAACTTGTATTAATTTCAGGAAATTGATTAAGATTTTTCTCAATAATTACAGTTGAAATGTCTTCTTTTTCCATTAAAGGAATTGTAGGGTTTTCGGTTTTAAAATTATCTTCTAGTGGAATAAAAAATGGTAAAATATAATCACTTTCAACAGCACGTCCATTATAAGTTGCAGGTTTTACTTTGGGTAATTTATTGAAAACACGTTTAATTTCACTTTTTATGCTTTGGTAGTTTGTATTAATATAATTAACGGTGTACTCTCCTTTTGTTGTAATAGTGAAAAAGGTGGTTATTCTGCCTTTAAAGCTATCATTTTTTACATTTTTAGGCAACTTGAATTCGTTTAAAAAATCAGTTTTCAAATTTTTTAAAAAGCATATTTCTAAACTGTCTAGCGCCATGTTTTCACATGTTGGATAAACAGGGTGTTTGTTGTTTTGAGCGTAAGTATTTGTAAATATAAGTAGTACTATTATGTAAAATGATTTTTTCATTTATAGAGTGTAATTTTCAGCAAAGTTAATTAAAATAACAATACACTTAGGAAGATTGGTTTATTTGTTGAATTATTACATATTAGCTCGTATCATTCTGTCATTATTAAAAACATCCTTTCTTAGTTCTATGTTTTTAAATCCTTTTTGATGGAGTAAATCGGTAGTTTCTTTTCCAAGATATTGATTTATTTCAAAATATAAGACACCAGAGCTTGTTAAGTTTTTAATGGCGAAATTACAAATTGCATCATAAAACAGTAGAGGATTATCATCCGTTACAAATAAGGCTAAGTGTGGTTCGTTTTTTAATACATTGGCTTGTATTTCTTGTTTTTCAAGATTTCGAACATACGGAGGATTACTTACAATAATGTCAAATTTATCTGATAAAATTTGTGTATCATCATTTAAAATATTTTTTTCAATAAATTCGACATTAGTCTTGTTATTAGAAGAATTTTTTTGTGCAGTTTCTAATGCTTTTTTAGAAATATCAACAGCATAAACTTTTGAATTTATTATGTTTTTATCTAAAGAAATAGCAATGCAACCAGAACCTGTACCAATATCTAAAATATTAATTTTAGAACTATTGGGAAAATAATTGTTACGGTCTTTAATAATCCAATCTACAAGCTCTTCGGTTTCAGGTCGAGGAATTAAAACGTGGCTATTTACCGTAAAGTTTAAACCGTAAAACTCAGTTTTTCCAATAATATACTGGATAGGTTTTTGATCTGTTAATTGGTTTAAGGCTAGATGAAATGTTTTTGGTATTTTGATTTCATCGTTAAAATTTAATGCAATATCAACTTTTGATAAGTCTAAATATTCTTCCGATAAGATATAAAAAAAACTATCAATCTCATTTTGAGGATATAAGTTAGTAAGTTCTGAGTTGAATACTCTTTTTAATTGTTTGATGGTCATTTAAGTATTTATGTTATTTTTACACCATAAAAATACTAAATATATTTATAGCAAACATTCATAATAAATTTTTTTGATATCCAATAAAAATAATCAATATGAATGAGCTTAATTAAACAACAATAACACATGAAAAATATCACTTTATTAGTTATTTTAAGCCTGATAATGTTTGGCTGTACTGTTACCGAAAAACCAGAATTTATAAAAGTAAATTCGGTTGAAGTTATTGATGCATCGTTTAATAATTTCACACTTTTAACAAAATTACAATTTGAAAATAAGAATAGCGTTGGCGGAACATTACAAGCCAAAAATATTCATGTATTTGTTGATAGTATTGATGTTGCCACTATAAGTTCGGAACCATTTAATGTGCCATCAAAAAAGGAATTTGAATTACCTTTGCAGGTTAAAATTCCGTTTAGTAAAGTGTATGCAGATAATAAAAAGAGTATTTTAGAAAATATTTTAAACGCTGTTGCATCTAAAAAAGTAATAATTGAAATTAAAGGTGATATAGCTTATGATTTAGGTGTTACTACTTATGACTATCCTATTTATTACAAAGAAAAAATTAATTTAGTTAAATAGTAATTTATGGAATTTATAATTTTAAGTGTATTACTTAATGCTTTTTTGTTTGTAATATTTAAACTGTTTGATACGTATAAAATAGATACTTTCCAGGCAATTGTAGTTAATTATTACTTTGCTTTTATTGTGGCTTATTTTTCTTCGGACATTCGTTTTTCAATTAGCGAAACGCCAAGTGAAGATTGGTTTTTAGGCGCTATTTTTTTAGGATTTTTATTTATAAGTTTGTTTTACGTTTTAGGTTTAACTGCCCAGAAATTAGGTATGTCGGTTGTTGCAGTGGCAGGAAAAATGAGTGTTGTAATACCGGTGTTATTTGGACTTTATGTGTATAATGAAAGTGTTGGAGTAGTTAAAATTATAGGAGTTGTTTTAGCACTTATAGCTGTGTATTTTACATCGTATAAAGAAACAAAAATAAAGGCAAGTAGAGCTGTTTTATTATTGCCTTTTATTTTGTTTTTTGGCTCAGGAATTTTAGATACAACTTTAAAATATGTACAAAAAATGTTTGTTGCAGATAATGAAAATTCTGTTTATTTATCCGTTATATTTTTAGTAGCAGGAGCTTTAGGCACATTATTGTTGATTTATTTTTTGATAAATAAAAGGTCAAAATTAAGTGCTAAGAATATTTTAGCAGGTACTTTTTTAGGTGTAGTAAATTATTTTGCCATGTTTTTCTTGTTAAAAGCTTTGCAAATTAAAGGAATGGATAGTTCAACTGTTTTTACTATTAATAATGTGTCAATAGTATTGTTTTCAACCATTTTAGGAATGTTGTTTTTTAAAGAAAAATTATCTAAAAAAAACATTTTAGGTGTTGTGTTGGCTGTAGTTTCTATATTTATGATTACTTTTTCGATTGGTTAGTTGTTAAAATAAAACATAAAAAACACTTACATTAATAACTAGCAAATGATAATCTAAACCCGTAATTAAAAATGATTAATAATTCAAAAGACACATATAATACTATTGAAAAATCATTTGTAGGTGATATTTATAAAGAAAAAGGAAGTAAATTTATTGGCTTTGCATATCCCGTTAAAAATGAAAAGGAAATAAGCAGTTTTATTACGGAATTAAAATCGGAACATCATAAAGCAAGGCATTGGTGTTATGCTTGGCGATTAGGTATGGAAAACTTTAGGTTTAGAGCCAATGATGATGGAGAACCGAGTAATAGTGCAGGTCAGCCAATTTATGGACAAATATTATCTAAAGACGTAACCAATATTTTAATTGTTGTTGTTCGTTATTACGGAGGAACAAAATTGGGTGTTGGAGGTTTGATAACTGCTTATAAAACAGCTGCTAGTGATGTTTTAGGTGTAAGTAAAATTATAGAAAAAACCATTAATATTGAATTTGATATTAACTTTGAATACAAAGAATTGAATAAAGTTTTGCGTATAGTGAAAGATAATAAAGTAGAAGTAGTTAATCAGAAAATGGAATATGATTGCGATTTTACAATATCGGTTAGAAAGAAAGATTATGAGAAAGTAGTTTTGAATTTAGAAAATCTTAGATGTATTCGTTT
>CAYOFS010000077.1:7339-9313 GCA_964403095.1 uncultured Flavobacteriaceae bacterium
CAGTGTTCAGTTTGCAGTGTTCAGTTTACAGTGTTCAGTTTGCAGTGTTCAGTTTGTAGGGATTATGATTTATTTACCCTTTTTCTGTAAAGGACTAATTATTTTAACATCGCTAAATGCAATAACGCCTCTAATTACAGCATCAATAGTTGTTTTTAAAGATTCGATTAATTGCATTTTTAATTGTGATTTGTGATAAATTAGACTTACCTCACGAGCAGGAACAGGTTTTTCAAATTTTTTTAATTGTTTTTTATCCTTATCAGATAAATCAAGTGTTTGTAAAAAAGGAATTAGAGTCATTCCCAAGCCTTCTTTTGATAATTTTATTAATGTATTAAAACTACCACTTTGTAAACTAAAAGTATTGTTTTTTTTACTAATTGATGCATCACATAGATTTAAAATGTTGTCTTTAAAACAATGACCATCATCTAAAAGTAGAATATCATCAATTTCTAAATCACTTACATCTAGTTTTTTATTATTATTTAATCTGTGATTTTCAGAAACATAAGCAACAAAAGGTTCGTAGTATAAAACACGCTCTTTTATAGATGTGTTTTCTAGTGGAGTAGCAGCAATGGCAGCATCAATATTACCTTCATTTAATTTTATAACAATTTGCTCGGTTGTTAATTCCTCTATAATTAAATTGACCTTACTATATTTTTTTATGTATGTTTTTAGAAAAAGAGGTAGTAATGTAGGCATTACCGTTGGGATAATTCCCAATCTAAATTCGCCGCCAATATAACCTTTTTGTTGGTCAACAATATCGGTAATTCGCTGACTTTCATTAATAATAACCTTGGCTTGTTCGACTAATTTTTCACCAATAGTTGTTAGCTGAATTGGTTTTTTCTTTCGATTAAAAATAATTACATCTAACTCATCTTCTAATTTTTGTATTTGCATACTTAATGTTGGTTGTGTAACAAAACATTTTTCCGATGCGGCTGTGAAATTTTGATATTTTGCTACAGCTAAGACGTATTTTAATTGAGTGATAGTCATTTAGATAGTTTTTTTTGATATAAAACACAAAGATATAAATTACAGTTATAATAAAAGAAAATAAATGCGTCTTTTTATTTAATTTTTTAGTTAAAAAAATGGTAGTTTTGTAGCTGAATTAAAAAATAAAAAATGTTTAATAAAAATATAAAATTAGGTGTAGCAGGATTAATAATTGCATGGGCAATTTATTTATTTATTCAAGGAAGTATTCTAAACGGAATTCTAGTTTTACTGCTTGCTGGAATAGTGATTTTCTTTTATTATAAAAATGAGTTTATATTATTATCATTTTTAAGAATGAGGAAGCAAGACTTTGTAGGTTCTACAAAATGGTTAAACAAAATTAAAAATCCAGAGTCGGCTTTAATAGTTAAACAACAGGGATATTATAATTTTTTAAGAGGAATAATGGTTTCTCAAACTAATTTAACTCAGGCTGAAAAATTTTTTAAAAAAGCTTTGAAAATTGGTTTGTCTATGAATCATGATATTGGTATGGCTAAGCTTCAGCTGGCAGGTATTGCAATGACAAAACGTAGAAAACGAGAAGCACAAATGCTACTTGCCGATGTTAAAAAATTAGATAAGCACGGCATGTTTAAAGATCAAATAAAGCAATTAAAAGAACAAATGAAGCGTATTTAATTCGTTTTAAATTATTTTGCTGTCTTTTATATTATTTTTCTAAGTACATGACAAAAACCTCATAATATCTATAAAAACGTTGAATTCGCCTTAATGATGAGCTTGAGTTTGCAGTACTATCAAAGGAGTTTGCTAATTTACTAAATGTAACAGTTTGAACTTTGCAAAGAGAACTAATAAACAAAGCAATGAGTTTTACTCTTGCCAAATTTATTTTTCCTTTAAAATGTGTGTCTAGAATTGATATTAATTCATTACTTTTGGTACTGACATTGGTATTCTTCATTAGTAAAATAAGTTGATGTTATT
>CAYOFS010000078.1:0-6591 GCA_964403095.1 uncultured Flavobacteriaceae bacterium
TCTTTTTAAATTTTATTATATATTTTAATTCCACTAAATTTGCAGTAGAGCCATATTTTTTTGTTTTTTAATATTTGAATTTTAAGCATCCATGGTTTAAATTTTAAGTGACGAAAAACGGGAAAAGATAAATAATTTATAGCGTATTTTGATGTTGAATTGATATAAAGTCTTTATAATTGTAAATATATCCTTATAAAAATATAATTTTTAGCTAATTTTACTATTAATCGAACTCAAATTTTTAGAGTATTGTTTATATTTGCAATTGATTTTAAAATAAAAAAATGAAGATTTCGTATAATTGGCTAAAACAATTTTTAGATATAGACTTAGAAATTGATGCTATAAGTGAGTTGTTGACTGACTTAGGTTTAGAGGTTGAAGGTGTTGATAAAATAGAATCTGTAAAAGGAGGTTTAGAAGGGATTGTAGTAGGCGAAGTACTTAGTTGTGAACAACATCCAAATGCCGATAAGCTAAAAATCACCACTGTAGATATCGGTTTAGAAAACCCAGTCCAAATTGTTTGCGGAGCAAGTAATGTAACGGTAGGTCAAAAAGTACCCGTTGCAACAATTGGAACTGTTTTGTACGATGAAAAAGGAGGTTCTTTTAAAATTAAAAAAAGTAAATTAAGAGGAGAAGATAGCCATGGAATGATTTGTGCCGAAGATGAGTTAGGTTTAGGTGCTAGTCATGATGGAATTATGGTATTAGAAAAAACTCTTAAAGCAGGCACAAAAGCAGCAACAGTATTTGATGTTGAAACAGATTTTGTTTTTGAAATAGGTTTAACACCAAATAGAGCCGATGCTATGAGTCATTTTGGTGTTGCTCGTGATTTACGTGCAGGTTTGTTGCAAAAAGGAATTAAAACAGAATTAAAGCCTAAATTAGTAAGTGATTTTTATGTTGATGAACGTACTTTTAAAATAGATGTATCCGTTGAAGACTCTAAGCTAGCACCAAGATATACAGGTGTTTCTATGATAAATATCGAAGTTAAAGAATCACCAAAATGGTTAAAAAACAGATTAAAAGCAATAGGTTTATCGCCAATTAATAATATTGTTGATATTACTAATTATGTCATGCACGATATTGGACAACCTTTACACGCTTTTGATACAAGTAAAATTAACGGAAATAAAATAGTAGTCAAAACATTAGAAGCGGAAACTAAGTTTACCACCTTAGATGGTGTAGAACGAAAATTACACCAAGATGATTTGATGATTTGTGATGCAAATGATACTCCTTTATGTATTGCAGGAGTTTTAGGTGGTTTGGATTCTGGCGTGAGTAATAATACCACAAGTATTTTTCTTGAAGCAGCTTATTTTAATCCTGTATCGGTTAGAAAAACAGCTAAACGTCATCAGGTAAATACAGATTCTTCATTTAGATTTGAAAGAGGAATAGATCCTAATATGGTTGAATATGCTTTAAAGAGAGCTTCTTTATTAATAAAAAAAATAGCAGGAGGAAAAATAACTTCAGATATAAAAGAAATTTATCCTAAAAAAGCAGAAGATTTTGAAGTACATATTTCTTACGATAGAATATATAAGTTAATTGGTGATAAAATACCACAAGACACCATCAAAAATATTTTAGCATCTTTAGATATTAAAATTAATAGTATTACAAAATCAGGTTTAGGTTTAACCGTGCCAGCATACAGAGTAGATGTGCAACGAGAAGCAGATATTGCTGAAGAAATATTACGTGTTTATGGATATAATAATGTTAAAACATCGGATAAGCTAAATACATCTATTCCATATTTTGATAAATATGACTCTATGAGTGTTGAAAATGTTGCTGCAAATCAACTAGTTGCTCAAGGTTTTTCTGAAACTATGGCGAACTCACTCACAAAACCAAATTACACAGAATTATCGGATAATTTAAACGCAGATTTTAATGTAAAAATATTAAATCCGTTATCAAATGACTTGAGTGTTATGCGTCAATCGATGTTGTTTAGTGGTTTAGAAGCTGTAATTTATAATATAAACAGAAAAAACACTAACATTAAATTTTTTGAATTTGGGAATACCTATCATAAATTTACTAATGATTATGAAGAGAAAAAACACTTAACATTATTTGTTGCTGGAAATAGAATTAAAAATAATTGGAATGTCGCTAAACAAAAATCTGATTTCTTTTACTTTAAAGGAATTGTAAGTGCCGTTTTAGAACGTTTAGGTTTAGAAAATTTAAAAACAACTCCAGTAAAAAATAATATTTTTTCAGAAGGAATAAACCTTCAGAAAGGAAAAATAAAATTAGTAGAGTTTGGAGTGGTAAATACTAAGATATTAAAGAGTTTTGGAATAAAAGAACCTGTTTTATTTGCTGATTTTGATTGGGAAAATATTTTAAAAGTTATGCCAAAAGGAAACTTTATAGTAAAGAGCTTACCAAAGTATCCAACTGTAAAGCGAGATTTAGCATTATTGATAGATAATAAAATTCAGTTTAAAGAAATTTATAATATTGCTAGACAAACAGAACAAAAACTATTATTAGATATTGATTTGTTTGATGTTTATCAAGGAGATAAGCTTCCTGAAGGGAAAAAATCATACGCAGTTAGCTTCTTGCTACAAGATGAAAATAAAACTTTGGAAGATGCTCAAATAGATAAAATAATGGATAAGTTACAAGCTCAATTTAAAAAACAGTTACAAGCAGAGCTTAGATAGTTTTAGAAAACAGTCAACAGTCAACAGTCAACAGAGAACAGTCAACAGAGAACAGAGAACAGTCAACAGGAAACAGAGAAGAATAATTAATCATTTAAAGTAAATGTATAAACTATTAATAAGACCAATTTTCTTTTTATTCGATGCGGAAAAAGTACATCATTTTACTTTTTTGATATTAAAAATAGGATTTAAAATTCCTTTTGTAAAGGCTATTACTTCGTCATTATACAAAGTGAAAAACCCTAATTTAGAAACTAATTTACTAGGTTTAAATTTTAAAAACACAATAGGTTTAGCAGCAGGATTTGATAAAAATGCCGTTTTAATAGATGAATTAGCCGCCTTTGGATTTGGTTTTATTGAAATAGGAACCGTAACTCCAAAGCCTCAAATTGGAAATCCTAAAAAAAGATTATTCCGACTAAAAAAGGATAAAGCTATTATTAACAGAATGGGCTTTAACAATGACGGAGTAGATGTTGTGGTTGAACGTCTAAAGAAAATAAAATCGGATATTATCATTGGTGGAAATATAGGTAAGAACAAAACAACTCCAAATGAAAATGCAGTAGATGACTATGTAATATGTTTTAATAAATTATTTGATTATGTGCATTATTTTGTTGTGAATGTAAGCTCGCCAAATACACCAAATTTACGAGCTCTACAAGACAAAGAACCTTTGTCAAACCTTTTGAATACATTGCAAAAAATAAATAATTCAAAAAATACGCCTAAACCAATTCTATTAAAAATAGCACCAGATTTAACTAATGAACAATTAATTGATATTGTTGATATTGTAAAAGAAACAAATATTGATGGTGTTATTGCAACCAATACCACTATTGAGCGCACGAATTTAAAATCATCTAAAAACACCAAAGAAATTGGAGGTTTAAGCGGTAAACCTGTTACTAAAAGAGCCACTGAGGTTGTTAAATTTTTATCCGATAAATCAAACAAAGCCTTTACAATTGTTGGAGTTGGAGGCGTTTTTACGGCTAAAGATGCTAATGATAAAACCAAAAATGGAGCAGATTTAGTACAAGTTTTTACAGGTTTTATTTATGAAGGACCAAGAATTGTTAAAAATATTCTGAAAGGTTTAAAGTAAATTATAAACATGCCTTTTATTATAGATACAACTTTTAATCCCATTTTTTTTTTAAAGAATAAACACATCAATACCTTATATCGTTTTTTGTTTTCAAATACAAAAATGGATTTTGAGAGAGTATCTATGAATACAAATGATGAAGATTTTATTCATTTAGACTTTTTAAAAGTTAATTCGGACAAAGTTGTTATTTTAATTCATGGTTTAGAAGGAAGTTCTAGTTCCAATTATATTCACACTATGGCACAAACACTTAATCATGTAAATTATGATGTTGTTGCTTTTAATATGAGAGGTTGCAGTGGAGAAAATAATAAACTTTTAAGCTCTTATCATAGTGGTAAAACAGAAGATTTGGCAGAGATTATTGATTATTTAAAACAAAACCATTCATACAACCAAATACATATTGTAGGTTATAGTTTAGGAGGAAACTTAGCCTTGAAATTTATGGGTGAATTTGCCGCTAGTATGTCTAACAAAATTAAATCGGCTACTGGAGTTTCGGTGCCATGTGATTTAAAAGGCTCTGTTGAGGCTATTTCAAAATTGGAAAATAAAATTTATATGAATGGCTTTTTAAAAACATTGAAAAAGAAAGCAATTTTTAAAGCAATAAAATTCCCAAATTCAAACTTAGATGTCAGTAAAATTAAGAAAGCGAACAATTTTTATACTTTTGATGATTTAGTTACAGCACCAATTCATGGATTTATAGATGCAAACGATTATTGGCGTAAATCAAGCTGTAAGCAATATATATCAGCAATAAAATCACCAACATTATTAATATCATCAAAAGATGACCCATTTTTAAACGAATCATGTCATCCTGTAAAAGAAGCTACTTCGAATACTAATTTTACTTTTTTGCAAACTAGTTTTGGAGGTCATTTAGGTTTTGTTACTGGTTTTAAAATACAAAAACAGCGGTGGTTAGAGAACAAAATAATGCAATTCATTAAACAAAATAGTTAAAATACAATATTTTTCTAAATAGATAGTTATTTAGGTAATGTAAAATATATCTTTGTGCTTGACGAGATTGATTTAATAAACAAGTAGTAATTGAAAAAACTAAGTATCCTTTTTGTATTAGTCGCACAGCTACTGAGCGCACAAGTTGTCCGAAACTACTCCAATGAATTTTTAAATATTGGTGTTGACGCAGCAGCATTCGGAATGGGAAAAGCTGTTGCAGCAACAACCAATGATGTCAATGCCATTTATTGGAATCCTGCGGGATTAGTAAATGTGGAAGAAACACAAGTATCTTTTATGCATACCGAATATTTTCAGGGTATTGCAAAATATGACTATATTGCTTACGCTAAACCAATTGATAATGAGAGTACTATTGCTCTTTCGTTTATTCGTTTTTCAGTTGATGATATTTTAAACACTACACAATTAATAGATAGCCAAGGGAATATTGATTTTAATCGTGTAAGTTTATTTAATGCTTCAGATATGGCATTAAATATAGCTTATGCAAAACATCATTTACTTAAGAATTTTGACTTTGGAGTGAATGCTAAAATTGTACATAGACGTATTGGTGAATTTGCAAATTCTTGGGGTTTTGGTTTAGATGCGGGTTTACAATATCAAACTGACAACTATAAATTTGGATTGATGATAAGAGATATTACGACTACATTTAATGCATGGAGTATTGATTCAGATGCTTTTGAAAGCATAAGTAATGCAATTCCAGGTCAAAATCAAGAAGAGCCAGAAACATTAGAATTAACAAAGCCAAAAGCACAATTTGGAGTTTCAAGATTATTTGAATTTGGACATGATTATAAATTAACAACGACTATAGATTTAAACATGCGTTTTTTAGAAACAAATGATTTAATAACGACTTCTTTTGTAAGTATTGACCCTTCAGTTGGTGCACAATTAGCTTATGATGATATGGTTTATTTAAGGGTAGGAGTAAATAATTTCCAAAATCACACAGATTTTGACAGCTCAAAGTCATTATCCGTTGAGCCAAATTTTGGTGTAGGTTTTAAATATAATGGAATTCAAATAGATTATGCTTTATCAAATATAGGTGGAGCAAGTGGTACATTATATTCCAACGTCTTCTCAGTAAAAATGAATTTCTCTGCTTTCAGGTAAGTTTTAAAGTTTTATTTAAAATTTAAGAATAGATTAATTGGTTTTTTAAATGAATTTATCTTGTTCAAAACCAAAAAATTAACTAATTTTGCAAACCTTTTTACAGCAAAAGATTAAAAAAAGGAATTAAAATATAAAAATTATAACAATCTTTTATTGTTGTCGCTGTTTAATAATCTGAATAACAATAAAATACAAAAATCATAGTCACATGACTAAAACAGAAGAAAAAATTGAATTTTACATCGCAGAGATGGGGAAATTAGAAGTAAGTTTTGAAAAAGACTTATTCACAAAAGTAGTTAAAGGTTTAGGGCCATCAATATTTAAAAAAGATGCAGAAGTTGTATCTTGTTCTGATGAAGCTGAGGTTTTAACGGTAAAGAAGAATTTTTTAATAAAAAAACATGGTTTAGAAGACTCTGAAAAATTAGATGCAGCTATTACAGCAGTATGTGAGAAAATGGGGAAATCAAATAAAAATAAATACCGTGCTATTTTTTATTACTTATTAGTTGCAGATTTAGATTTAGCTAAAAATTATGATGCTGATGCTAAAAAATCACCTGCTAAAGCAAAGAAAACTGCTAAAGTAGAAGAAGCTAAAGAAGAAAAAGT
>CAYOFS010000078.1:6691-9157 GCA_964403095.1 uncultured Flavobacteriaceae bacterium
AAAAGCTAAAACAACTAAAAAACTAGCTGTAGCAGATGCGGATAAAGATGATACAAAAGAAGCTGCTAAATCTCACGAAGAAGCAGAAGGGAAAAGTAAATCTAAAGCATATGTTCCTGAAGAACCAGCAGTAGATCCAGTAGAATTTTTAGCTAATTTTAATTGGCATAAATACGAGGAAGGAATTGAAGCAGTTGATGAAGATAAAATTGCTGCTTTTGATAAAGAATTAGAAGGTATTGAAGGTTTAGTTGAAGAACGTCAATTAATTGATGGAACTGTTATGAGAATGACAGATCGTGAAGCAATTATTGATATCAGCTCAAAATCAGAAGGAGTTATTTCTTTAAATGAATTCCGTTATAACCCATCATTAAAAGTTGGAGATAAAGTAGAAGTATTAGTTGATAAATTAGAAGATTCAACAGGTCAATTAGTGTTATCTCACCGTAAAGCAAGAGTAATTAAAGCTTGGGAAAGAGTTAATGCAGCACATGAATCTGGTGAAATAGTTACTGGTTTAGTTAAATGTAGAACTAAAGGAGGTATGATTGTTGATATTTTCGGAATTGAAGCATTTTTACCAGGATCTCAGATTGATGTTAAGCCAATTAGAGATTACGATCAGTATGTAGATAAAAACATGGAATTCAAAGTGGTTAAAATTAATCATGAATTTAAAAATGTTGTTGTATCACATAAAGCACTTATTGAAGCAGATATTGCATCTCAGAAAAAAGAAATTATTGGTCAATTAGAAAAAGGACAAGTATTAGAAGGGATTGTTAAAAATATCACTTCTTATGGTGTATTTGTTGATCTTGGTGGAGTTGATGGATTAGTTCATATTACAGATTTATCTTGGTCAAGAATTAATCATCCAAATGAAGTAGTTGAATTAGATCAAACTTTAAATGTTGTAATACTTGATTTTGATGAAGATAAAACAAGAATTCAATTAGGATTAAAACAATTAAGCAAACATCCATGGGAAGCTTTAGATGAAGGTCTTAAAGTTGGAGATAAAATAAAAGGTAAAATCACAATCATTGCTGATTATGGTGCGTTTATTGAAGTCGCTCCAGGTGTTGAAGGTTTAATTCATGTATCAGAAATGTCTTGGTCAACACACTTACGTTCAGCTCAAGATTTTGTAAAAGTTGGAGATGAGGTAGAAGCAGAAATTTTAACTTTAAGTAGAGAAGATAGAAAAATGTCATTAGGTCTTAAGCAGTTAAATGTTGATCCTTGGACAGATATCACTACTAAGTACCCAATTGGATCTAAGCATAAAGGAACTGTTAGAAACTATACTAACTTTGGTGTTTTTGTTGAATTAGAAGAAGGAATTGATGGATTAATTTATATATCTGATTTATCTTGGACTAAAAAAGTAAAACACCCATCTGATTTTGTAAAAGTTGGTGATGAGTTAGAAGTTGTTGTTTTAGAATTGAATGTAGCTGATAGAAAATTAAATATCGGTCACAAACAAACACAAGACAATCCTTGGGACGCATACGAATCAACTTATACAATTGATAGTACACACGAAGGAACTGTAAAAGAAAAAGGCGAAAAAGGAGCTCTTGTTAATTTTGGTGAAGATGTTGAAGGCTTTGTACCATCACGTCACATGGAAAAAGAAGATGGTTCTAAAATTGTTAAAGGAGATACAATTGATTTTAAAGTATTAGAATTTAACAAAGAATATAGAAGACTTGTAGTTTCTCATACGGCTACTTTCAGAGAACAAGAAAACAAAAATGTTAAGACTGCTATGAAGAAACAAGACGATGCAGATAAAACAACAATTGGTGAAGCAAATTCTGCTTTAGCTGATTTGAAAAAGAAAATGGAAGGTGGTAAATAATCACTAAAACATATACTTATTATAAAAGGCTGTCAGAAATGATAGCCTTTTTTTATTTAATGAGTGCTTTTTGAATTAGTCTTTTAAAGGTTAAAAATGATGAGTATGGTAATTTGTAGTAACTATGTACCCAGTATATAATATAAACTACAATTTAATTATTTTTAAACTGTTTGATTTTTAATAAGTTGTAGTGAAGGTGAATGAAAACTGTTTTTTTTTAATGAAAAAAGTTTGGTAGAATAGAAAACAGGTGTATATTTGCAACCGCAATTGAGGGCGATTAGCTCAGTTGGTTCAGAGCACCTCGTTTACACCGAGGGGGTCAGGGGTTCGAATCCCTTATCGCCCACAGATTAAAACCTCCAATATTTATTGGAGGTTTTTTAATTTAATTACTTTTTTTAATGAAAACGTAAAGAATATACTTAAAGTGACAGTTTGAGGCTTCTTAAATTCAAGTAATAAATGCGACTTTTTTGAAGTTATGATTTGATTATATTCTTTCAGAATAAAAATGGATAGTATCCCTTATTTATTTCCGAATGGATATTTTTCTAATTTTGTGGCTTCGTCCAAAAAGTTACATTATG
>CAYOFS010000079.1:0-7024 GCA_964403095.1 uncultured Flavobacteriaceae bacterium
CTTTTTAAATTTTATTATATATTTTAATTCCACTAAATTTGCAGTAGAGCCTATTTAAAATTCAAATTATGGATAAACAAAAGCAAATCAATCAGACAATTAGTTATGTGAAAAATGAACTTAAAAATGTCGAAAGTGGACATGATTGGTTTCATATACAACGTGTTTATAACAACGCTAAATTAATAGCAAAAACTGAAAATGCTAACTTATTTATTATAGAACTTGCAGCATTACTACATGATATTGCCGATTCTAAATTTAATAATGGTGATGAAACTGTTGGTCCAAAAAAAGCTGGTGATTTTTTAAAATCATTAAATGTAGCAAGTTTAGACATTGAACATATTGTTAAAATCATAGCCAATATGTCGTTTAGTGAAAACATAGAAACAAAAGCTACATTTAACTCTTTAGAACTACAAATAGTACAAGATGCAGATAGGTTAGACGCTATTGGTGCAATTGGAATTGCAAGAACTTTTAATTATGGCGGATTTAAAAATAGAACTATTTACAATCCTGAAATAAAACCAAACCTTAATATGTCAAAAGAGGAGTACAAACAATCAACTGCTCCTACAATTAATCATTTTTATGAAAAATTACTGCTTTTAAAAGATAAAATGAATACAACAACAGGTAAAAAAATAGCACTGGAAAGACATCAGTTTATGGAAATTTATTTACAACAATTTTATACAGAATGGAATGGTGAAAATAGCAACTTAAACTTATTATAATTAGGGCTTAAAACAAACAGGTAATATTTCTCCTTTAGTTAAGCAATATTTATTCACCAAATCACTAGAAATATTTTTAGTATAATCTACTTCGTTTACTTTAAATCCTACGGCTCTTAAGCGATCAAAATAATCTTTTCCATAAACCCTTACATGATCATATTGTCCAAAATATTTTGCTCTTTCTTCTGGGGAAGTAATGCTAAAATCCTCATAAGTTTTTACTAAAGTTAGGTCTTGTGGAATTTGAAATATACCCATTCCTTTAGGTTTTAAAACACGATATAATTCTTGCATCGCTTTTTTATCATCTTCAATATGCTCCAATACGTGATTGCAAAAAATTACATTAAAACTATTGTCATCAAAAGGTAAATCTAAAATATCGGCTTTTACATCAACGATAGGTGAATATAAATCGGCTGTGATATAATCTAAATTTTTTAATTTTTTAAATCGTTTTAAAAAGCATTGTTCTGGTGCAAGATGTAATACTTTTTTATGCGCTGTAAAAAAATCTGTTTCATTTTTTAAATATAACCACATTAATCTATGGCGTTCTAATGATAACGTACTTGGAGATAATGCGTTTTCTCGCTGTTTTCCATAACCATAAGGCAATAGTTTTCTAAAACCTTTATTGTCTATTGGGTCAATATATTTATTTCCTTTATACAAAAAAATTAATAAAGGTCTAACCAAATAACTTATTTTTATTAAATAAGGTCTTGGAATAATATTAAGAACGCCACGGATTACACTAATTTTCACGGATTATTTTTTTTACAGATTTATAAAATTAATCGTTTATAAGTTAAACTTAATTCTCCAAAATTAATTAATAAGCCAATACGTAATTTTGATGCTGCCAAATAATTTAAAGTCTGATTAATATGTCTATCTTCCAATTCCTTAATGGCTTTTATTTCTAAAATTATTTTATCCTCAATAACAAAATCAGCTATATAAAAATGAGGTAAAATTATTCCTTTATAAGCTATATGGTACTTTTCTTCTCTTTTATAATCTATATTTATATTTTGAAATTCAATTTCTAAAGCGTCTCCATATACTATTTCATTAAATCCTTTACCTAAAAATTTATGAACCTCCATACAAGCACCAATAATTTTGTAGGATAAATCTTTATGTAGTAAATCATTCATATAAAAACATCTATTAAATCTGTAGTAACTCAATCAACATCAAATAATCCGTGTTAATTTGAGAAATCTGCGGCTCTTAAACCTTTTTCTTCATCACTTACAATACCAAGTGCCTCGTAAATATATTTAAAAGTAGAAAGTAATTCAGGTTTCCCGTTAATTAAAGCAACATCGTGTTCAAAATGAGCCGAAGGCTTTCTGTCTGCTGTTAAAATAGTCCAACCATCTTTTAACTGATTTATTTTTTGTGTACCTAAATTTATCATCGGTTCAATAGCGACAACCATTCCGTTTTTGAATTTTTTGCCACGACCTCTTCGTCCGTAATTTGGCATTTCAGGATCTTCATGCATTACTTTTCCTAAACCATGACCAACTAATTCTCTTACTACACCATAACCGTTATTTTCACAATAATTTTGGATAGCAAAACCAACATCTCCTACTCTATTACCAATTTTGAAAGCCTTTATTCCTTCATATAAACTCTCCTTAGTTACTTGTAATAATTTTTTAATTGCAGGATCTACTTCACCAACTTCAAAAGTATATGCGTGATCACCATAAAAACCATTCATTAAAACACCACAATCAACCGAAATAATATCACCTTCAACTAAAGGAGTATTATTTGGAATTCCATGAACTACTTGTGCATTAGGACTCATACATAAACTGTTTGGAAAATCATAAAGACCTAAAAAACCTGGCACACCATTATGGTCACGTATAAATTCTTCGGCAAGTTTATCTAAGTATAAGGTTGTTACTCCTGGCTTAATTTCAGATGCAACCATTCCTAAAGTTTTAGAAACCAATAAAGCGCTTTTGCGCATTAATTCAATTTCTTCTAATGTTTTTAATTTTATCATTTTTAAATCAATTATTAAGGCAAAGATACATGAAACATTCATAATACCAACTCAACATAAAAATACGCTATAAATTATTTATCTTTTTACGTTTTTCTGCATTTCAAATTTATTTAACGCATTTTGAAATAGAATTGGTATAACGATAAAATTAAAACATTAGAAAATCATTAATGTCAATGTACTTATAGTTACGAATTAAAATATGAACATATATCAAAAAAATTGCTACACTTAATAAGTTTTTATGAAATGTAACTTCTGTTACAGATAATAATAAAAAAAGGAACGTTATTTGCTTTAATATTTAACATAAAGAATTATTAATAATATAAAAAATAAAATTATGGGATTATTCGGATTATTTGGTGGAGGAAATGACACTGATGCAATTAAAGAGTATTTAGATAAAGGAGCAGTTATTTTAGATGTTAGAAACCCTGGAGAATGGGCAGAAGGACATACAAAAACGGCAAAATTAATTACATTAAGTGATGTACCACAAAATGTAGAAAAAATAAAAGCATGGAACAAACCAGTTGTTGTTGTTTGTAGAAGTGGTGGAAGAGCTGGAACAGCTTTAAGCTATTTACAACAAGCAGGAATTGACGCAATAAATGGTGGTGCTTGGCAAAATGCGGATAGTTAGGTGTTAATTAACACCAATTCAACACCAAAATACGTTATAAATTATTTATCTTTTCACGTTTTCCTGCACTTAAAATTTAAACCATAGCTATGGCTATTCTTGAAATTTGAAGATTGTAAAACATAAAAATATTTCAAATTTATTTAGCGTATTTTGAAATAGAATTGGCGTAAGTTAAATTTTTGCTTAGGTACAGACAAAAAACATTTCACTCACAGAAACGAACTGTTTTTAGTAGACTTAACAGGTTTTAAAAACTTGTTAAGTCTTTTTTTAAGGCTTTGTTTTTCAGTAAAATAAAAGGAATTAGCTTATGGAAACGGAATGATATTGGCGGCTATTTTATAAGATATTACTTCTGAAAACAATAATTAAGTAATTACTTTAATAAACTATTTATAGCGTCTAAATTAGGTGCTAAAATAACTTCGATACGTCTATTTTTTGCTTTGCCTTCTTTGGTTGAATTACTACCAACTGGTAAAAATTCACCTCTTCCTGCTGCTGTAATTCTTGTAGGGTTTATTTGATTATTCATTAAAATTCTTACAATTGCTGTAGCTCTTTTTGTGGATAAATCCCAATTATCAGCAATAGCAGTATTACTTTTATAAGGTACATTATCGGTATGACCTTCAATCAATACTTCAATATCTTTATTTTGTTTTAGCACTTTGGCTAATTCCACAACGGCAGATTTACCTTGATTACCAACAGCCCAAGAACCAGAGTCAAATAATAACTTATTTTCCATAGAAACATATACCCTTCCGTTTTTTCTATAAACAGTTAAACCTTTACCTTCAAAATTTTGTAATGCATTTGAAACAGCATTTTTTAAATGTTCCATTTTAGCTTTTTTGGCTGCAATTAATTCTTCTAGTTGTAATACTCTTTCAGAACGAACAGCTAATTCGGTTTTTAATTTTTCAAGACGTGTATTTTCAGCTATTAAAGCATTTTCTTTTTCGTTAAGTTTGCTAGATAATAAAAGTATTTCTTTTGCTTTTGCATCTAATTGTGAGGCGGAACTTTCTGATAATTCATTAAACGATGATTCTAATTGTTTCTTTTTTTCAGCTAAAGCGATGACATCATTTTGTAAAATAGATTTTGCCGATGCTAAACTATCAATACTTGATTTTAAGTTTTTATTTTCGTTTTCAAGTTGTTTTGTAGTAGAAAAAAGCGTGTCATTTTCACCAACCAAATTGGTATTTTGATTTTTTAAACGATTATATTTATTATCTAAGTCATCATACATTCGTTTTGAAACGCATGAGTTTAAACTAAATACTGCTATAATAATGATAATTGCTTTTTTCATGATTTTATTTTTTAATTAGGAACATAATACATGTGTTTCCTTTTATTTTTTTACAAAGATAATTAATGTTTTAATCTCTTATTATTTAAAACGATATTTTCATCATTTTTATTGCTTTTTCTGGTACTGATGTTGGCATTTGACATGAGCCATCAACACAAATAAAAATTTTAGTTTCGTCTTTAAAATATCTATTTACTAATAAAGGTAAAGTACTTTCGGTTAAACTACCTGCAATTAATTTATTTGGAATATAGTTTTTATTTATTGTCTTAATTTTAGTTTTTGCTTCATTACCAACAATTGCGACTTCGTAAAAATCACCAATAAAATTACTGTATAAAACAAACCAATTTGAAGCTCCAGAACCATATTGCATTGCCTTACTCTTTACATTATTCAACATAGTTTGCGATGTTGCTAAATAAGTTCCGTTGGCATAATAATGCCCTAATTTAAATAAATTATTTGCTGTAATTGAGTTTGATGATGGTATTACATTATCTTCAGCATCCATTTTTCTAGTAATTAATCCTTCTTGTAAGTCTGATGTAAAATAAAACATACGTGATTTGTTATCAAAAAAATGAGTTATACTATAATCGGTTAATTGTTTCGCAAGTTTTAGCCATTTTTCGTCTAAAGTTGCTTGATACAATTCAATAAAAGCATCGGCAACTGTGGCATAATCTTCTAAATAAGCTGCAATACTACTTTTTCCGTTTTTATAACTTCTATACAAACTTCCATCATTTTTTAATTGTACATTGGCAATAAAGTTGGCATTTTTAAGAGCTATATCTAAAAAATGTTTATCGTCAAAAGCTACATAAGCATCAATATATCCTTTTAACATCAAGGCATTCCACGAAGTCAATGTTTTATCGTCTAATCGTGGTCGTGATTTTTTTTCACGTTCTTTTAATAATATGTTTTTCCATAAAGTAATTTTATTTGTTAATTCATTTTCGGTAATATTATTTTCAGCACAAAACTTTTTAAGTGATTGTGTTCTAATCAAATTATAATTTCCATGTTCCCATTCGCCATCTGGGTTTACATTATAATAGGCTGCAAATAAATCGAAATCCGTATTTAAACTATTTTTTAACGCTGCTTTTGTCCAAACATAAAAAGCGCCTTCTTCTAATTCTCCTTTTTCATTATCGCTATCAGCATCTAATGATGAATAAAAAGCACCAACATTATTCATGAGTTCTCGCTCTATAAATTTAGTAGTTTCATAAACAGTTTCTTTATATAATTCATTATTAGTTGCAGTGTATGCATGTGCGTATAAACTTACTAATTGTCCGTTATCATACAGCATTTTTTCAAAATGAGGTATGTGCCAACGATTATCAACAGAGTACCTTGCAAAACCTCCTCCAATTTGATCAAAAATACCTCCAAAAGCCATTTTAGTCAAGCTTGTATTTACATAATCTAAAATCTGTTTATCATTTGCTTGTTTGGCATATCGCAATAAAAATTCATAATTATTTGGCATTGGAAATTTTGGTGATCCTTGTCTTCCTCCAAGGCTAAAATCCATATATTCTTTCCAATTATCAACCATAACTTTGAGGTCTTCTTTAGTGAATTTTGGTTTGTCGGTATTGAAATAAACCAATCCAGAATTTGCTACGCCTTCTAGTAATTTTGTTGCTTGTTCTTCTAGTTTTTCTGGTTCTTCTTTTTGAATTTTAGCGATTTGTAATAAAGCATTCATCCAGTTATTTTTAGGAAAATATGTTCCTCCCCAAATTGGTCTTCCGTCTGGCATGGCAATACAGTTTAAAGGCCAACCTCCACGACCAGTCAATAATTGTACAGCGTCCATATAAATTTGATCAATATCTGGACGTTCTTCTCTGTCAATTTTTATGCAGATATAATTATCATTCATTATTTTCGCTACTTCTTCATCTTCAAAACTTTCGTGTTCCATTACGTGACACCAATGGCAAGCAGCATAACCAATAGAAATTAAAATTAACTTATTTTCTTTTTTCGCTAAAGCTAAAGTTTCTTTATTCCAAGCGTACCAGTTTACAGGGTTATGTGCGTGTTGTAATAAATACGGACTAGTTTCGTTAATTAAATCATTGGTGTATTTATGTTTTTCTGATGACATTTCTTTTTTGGTTTGACTTTTACAGCTTAAAAAGCTGATGATAATTAGAGTTAGTAATAATACTTTTTGCATGGAAATTATCGTTTAATGATAAAAGGTAAATGTAAGTAAAATAGTTGACTTTATTTTT
>CAYOFS010000079.1:7124-9132 GCA_964403095.1 uncultured Flavobacteriaceae bacterium
ACTTTATTTTTCAATCTACCAATCATCTACTTACGATTTTATACTTTTGAATTTTAATTCTCATCAAAAAAACAATCTCTTTGTTTAAAATGTTTTCAACTTTGAACTTCAAAATATGAATTTTCCCTATGGACAAATTCAACTATCAAATACAATTTTTAGTTTATCGATTTATAAAAAAATGTAATGTAATGTAACATTACTAACTATTGAACGTCATACTAATATCAAATCCCACATTATGATTAAAATTATTATAACTATAAGTTTACTTATACTAAGTATTACCTTTGGCTTTTCACAAAAAAAATGGTCACTTCAAGAGTGTGTAAATTACGCTTTAGAAAATAATGTTTCACTAAAACGTGTGAAATTAAATACCGATTATGCTAAAGAAGATATCACCATTGCAAAGGCAAGGTTATTACCTTTAGTTAATGCAAATGCTTCACAAAATATAGGTGTTAATTCTAAATATGAGCGTTTTAATCCGTCAAATAATTTTGGAGTTGGTGCATCGGTAGACTTATATAATGGAGGGAGAAATAAGTTATTAATTACACAAGCTAATAATAATGTTGCCTTAAATAGTATTGACTTAGAAACTCTACAAGCCAATATTTCACTACAAATTGCTAATAATTACCTAAATGCTTTATTACAAAAAGAAAATATTAAAGTTGCTAAAGAGCAGATTGTAATTACTAATATTCAGTTAAATAAAATGAAAGAATTGATAAATGCTGGTGTAAATCCACGAGCAGATTTATTAAATATCCAAGCAACTTTATCATCAAATAAAGAACAATTAACTCAGACAGAAAATGCCTTAAATTTATCTTTACTTAATTTAGCGCAACTTATTCAAGTGCCTTCTGCAAATTTTCAAATAAAAGATATTACTATTAATTTAGATAAAGCAATTTTATTATATAATAATTCAAACGATGTCTATAAAAAAGCACTAGAAACACGTCCTGAAATTAAAAAAGCACAACTTAATATTGATAATGCTGATTTAGGTATTAAAATTTCTAAAACTAATTTACTACCAAGTGTAAGTATGAATTACGGTTTGAATACTAGCTACCGATATAATTTTACAGGCGATGGTGCTTTTGATAAAATACACAATCAATATAACGATAATCACGGACATACTATTGGGCTTTCTGCACGTTATATTATTTTTGACGGACAATCAAGAAAAGCATCTATAACCAAAGCTAAGATTAATAAAGAAATTATTGAACAAAGTTTAGTTGATGAAAAATTAAAACTAAGAGAAACCATAGAACGTGCTTATTTAGACGCAAAGGCATCTTTAAAACAATACGAAACCTCTTTAGCATCTTTAAAAGCACAACAAGAATCGTTTAATATTTCTGAAGAACGTTATAAGTTAGGCGCAATGAATTCCTTTGATTTTGATATAGTAACAAGTAGGTTGTTTAACTCTAAAGCTACTGTTATTAATGCTAAATATAATTTTGTTTTTAAGTCTAAAGTATTAGATTTTTATAACGGAATACCTATTAAAATTGAATAATATATATTTTTAATAGTAGAGGATTTTGTAAAAAAACTCACTACATGACAGAAATAATATAATTTTTATTTTTCTAAAAAAACAAACACTTATACAATATTTACAGGTTTTTAAAACCTGTAAGATTTATTAAAAATAAGGACATTAATGTAAGTTAATTTTTTTTATCATATACTAATACCAAGTTACATATAAAACTACGTTTTAAAATTGAAAAAACTAATTACCTAAAAGTGTTAGATAAATATTTTATCGAACACTTTTTGTAATGTAAATATACCTTATCAGTTATTAATTAAGGCTAAGTTCTATTAAAGTCAGCAATTTTTATTATATTTGCATTATGAAAACAAGCGTAGAAATAAAAGCTTTATTTAATGATTTACCGTTGATTTTTCAGCGAGATACCTACAAAATTATTTAAACTGGTATGCGTATATGGATAAAATAAGAGATAAT
>CAYOFS010000080.1:0-9028 GCA_964403095.1 uncultured Flavobacteriaceae bacterium
TTCGTTAGGTTTCTATTGGTATTTTGACTTTTCATAACGAAACCCTATGAATAATAATAGGTTAATTATGAAAACGAAATGAGTTTCATTGATAAATCTAAAATCATTTTTTGAGCATAAAAAAAACTGCTTTTTATAAAGCAGTTTTTTTTATAATGAGTTTAAATTATTAACAGAACTCTTCAAAAGCACCAGTTAAGTTAGCTGCAATAGCTTCGGCACTTCTACCTTCAATATGATGTCTTTCTAATATATGTACAATAACACCATCTTTAAATAAAGCGATACAAGGAGAAGAAGGAGGAAAAGGAATCATAAATTCTCTAGCTTTATCTGTTGCTTCTTTATCGACACCAGCAAAAACTGTTGTTAAACTAGTTGGTGTTTTTTCATATTGCAAAGAAGCAATAGTTCCTGGTCTAGCTGTTCCGGCTGCACAACCACAAACAGAATTTACCATAACTAAGGTTGTTCCTTCTATTTTAATTGCTTTTTCAACTTCATCAGCAGTTGTTAATGATGTGAAACCTGCGCTTTCTAACTGCGCTTTCATTGGTCTTACTAATTCTTCTGGATACATATTTTATTATTTTTAATTTCGAATATTATTTTTAAAGTGCAAATATACATAGAAAATGTATCTTTGCAATCAATATAGATAATGACTATCAAAAATTTAAGTATTATAAAAATAAAAATATGGCAGTAGCAAAGTGGTTAGGCACAAGTATTGGTTGGGCTTTTGGAGGTCCAATAGGAGCATTAATTGGTTTTGTATTAGGGTCTGCAGTAGATCAAAAAATTGACGTAAATCAAAAAAAGATACCTTATAATAAAAAACGTACTACACAACAAAGAAGAACAGAAAGCCACAGATCTAGAGCAAAAAGACAGCAAGAAAACACAAAAGCAGGTGATTTTGAATTGAGTTTTTTAATCCTTTCTGCTGTGATTATAAAAGCAGATGGAAAAGTTGATAAAAGAGAATTAAATTATGTAAGAGCTTATTTTGTTAAAATTTATGGTGAAAATAGAGCTGAAAAAGCATTTAAACTCTTTAACGGAATAATGAAAAAGAAGGTAGCTACTACCACTATTTGCGCTCAAATTAGAGAACATATGGATCATGCATCAAGGCTACAGTTGATCCATTTTCTTTTTGGGATCTCTCAGGCTGATGGAGAAGTTCACGAAGAAGAAGTAGAAGAAATAAGAAAGATTTCTGGCTATCTTTATATAAATGATCGTGATTTTTTATCAATTAAAGCAATGTTTTATGACGCTAAGAAAAATGCGTATCAAATATTGGAAATATCAGAAAATGCAACGGATAGAGAAGTGAAAGTTGCATATAGAAAAATGGTGAAAAAACACCATCCAGACAAACTACAACATTTAGGTGAAGAACATGTTAAAGTAGCGCAAGAAAAATTTAGACAAATACAAAAAGCATACGAAATAATTCAAGAA
This sequence comes from uncultured Flavobacteriaceae bacterium, assembly GCA_964403095.1. Classification (GTDB taxonomy): domain Bacteria; phylum Bacteroidota; class Bacteroidia; order Flavobacteriales; family Flavobacteriaceae; genus S010-17. The sequence continues at coordinate 1,471 of CAYOFS010000080.1, forward strand.
AAAAGAGGACTCTAGAATTATGAATTATGAATTATGAATTATGAATTATGAATTATGAATTATGAATTATGAGAAAATTGATTTTTTAAACTTGTTTTAAGACACTTTACTTTAAATATTTATAAACAAAACAATCTACATTTCAACGTTTCAACATTTTCAACATTTCAACATTTCAACACTTTAACAAAAAAAACTTCAACAATAAAACCTATTTAATTATCAAACACTAAGCTTACCTGCTTATCTCCAATATCTAAAACAGCTTTTCTTCCGAAAACTAAGGTATTATTATTAGTAATATGACCTGCATCAAAATCAAAACAAACTGGGAAATCATAATCTTTAACAACCTCCAAAATCAACTTTTCAATAGATAAACCAAAAAGAGGTTTGTTTTCTGGAATATTAGTAAAACCTCCAAGTATTAAGCCTAGACATTGTTCAAAATAACCATTGAGTTTTAAACTTTGTAACATTCGGTCAATACTGTATTTATATTCGCCTATTTCTTCAATGAAAAGAATTTTGTCTTTGGTTTTTAAAGCATATTCTGTACCTAACATACTCGCTATAATTGATAAATTACCTCCTATAATTTCAGCACTAACTTTACCTAGTTTATTGAATTTATTAGATTTGAATTGATAAGTCAATTTTTCATCAAACAAAGCTTTCCGTAAACTATCTGTTGCTGATTTACTTTTTAAAATAGAGTCGGTACTTGTTGGCATAATTGCATGGATACTTTCTAACCCAAAACTACTAACAGCATTGTGGAAAACTGTAATATCTGAGTAGCCAATAATCCATTTTGGCATTTTTTTAAACTTAGTGAAATCTAATTTATCTACAATCCTAACACTGCCATAACCGCCTCTTGTACACCAAATTGCATCAATAGTATCATCATCTAAAAATTGCTGAAAATCTTCTACTCTTTCACTATCTGTTCCAGCAAAATGATTGTTTTTACTAAACACATATTTACCAAATTTTACTTTTAAACCCCAAGATTCTAGAAGTGAAATTGCCGCACTCAAACCTTCTTCTTCTTTTATGAAACCTGCTGGGGAAACTATACCAATAACAGAATTTTTTGTTAATTTCTTCACAGTATTGTTTTTTTTTGCTAATTTAGTGCAAAATATAAAATGATAGCTCAAAAAAATGATATTTTATTTCTTTAGCAACCTATCTAATAAATAGTAAATTATGTCTTGTAACTCAGGTACTTTAGCAACTTATACTCCATCGGCATCTCAGCCTTGGAATAAAAAACGAATTCAACATTTTTATAGAAGAATTGGTTTTGGAGCTACCGACCAATTTATTAGCAATGCCTTAAGTCAAAATCCTTCAAGTTTTATTGAAAATACTATTAATGATGTAATTGCTTTAGGTACTTTAACACCTCCAATTTGGGCAAATATGACATATAGCGACTATACAGGAATAGATCCTGATATAGAAATACAGCAGCAACATACTGAAATAGCTTTTTCTTGGACAAATAACATGTTAGCAAATACATTACCTCTGAAAAATTATGCCATAAGAGGTCGATTTACTATGTTTTGGTCTAACCATTTTGTAACAAGATTGGAAGATTATTGGTGTCCTTCATGGATGTTTAATTATTATCAAACCTTACAAACCTATGCTTTTGGTAATTTTAAAGAATTTGTAAAAGCTATTGGACTAACACCAGCTATGATTGTTTTTTTAAACTCGTATGAAAATATAGCTTCATCACCAAACGAAAATTATGCCCGTGAATTGTATGAATTGTTTACTTTAGGTGTAAATAACAACTACACACAACAAGATATTGAAGAAACTGCTAGAGCATTGACTGGATATACTGGCTACTCGGAGTTTTGTGCGCCAATAACATTTAACTCATCTGATTTTGATACTAGCTCTAAAACCATTTTTGGTCAAACAGCCAACTTCACATACGACACGGTAATTGATAACTTGTTTCAAGAAAGAAGTACGGAAATAGCACATTATATTTGCGGAAAATTATATACGTATTTCGTTTCACCTGATGTTGATTCCGCTATTGTATCTGGTTTAGCAGCAACATTTATTGCAAATAATTTTGAATTAGCACCAGTTTACAAACAACTTTTTAAAAGTGAACATTTTTTTGATGATACTGCTATTGGCGTAATTGTAAAAAGTCCTTATGACTTATTTAATGCAATGTCTAAAGAAACAATTCCGTATTTTGATAACAGTTTTTTAGAAAGTATCATTTGGTATAACGGAGAAATTGGACAATCAATTTTTGAACCATTAGATGTTTCTGGTTGGCAAGGAAACCATGATTGGATAAATTCAAGTACCTTAATAGGGAGATGGAGTTTGATGGAATGGTATATTTGGCGAATTTGGGACGACCAACCAGATACATTACGAGATTTTGCTGTAAGCTTAGCAAACACAAGTAATGATCCAACTTTAATAACTCAAATAATAGTGGATAATCTTATTTCTAACGGATTACAAACTCCAGCAGATTATACTATTGCTACTGATGTGTTTAAAGCAGAAGTACCACAAAACTACTACGATAACGGACAATGGGATTTACAATGGAGTACTGTTCCGTATCAAGTACTGTTATTATTAATGCATATTACAAAACTACCAGAATTTCAATTAAAATAAACAAGCATGGGCAATCAAGATAAAAAACACGACAAAGAACATGCAGTTTGGAACAGACGTTCTTTTTTACAAGCGCTTGGCTTAGCAGGAGCTGGTTCATTAGTTGCTGGAAAACTACCTGTTTATGCAAGTGCACCAACACCATTGAGTGCGGCATTAAGTATGAATAATAGTGATAGAGTACTTGTAATTGTTAGATTAAAAGGAGGAAATGATGGATTAAATACCATTATCCCAAATTATGATTATAGTACCTATGCTAATTTACGACCAACATTAAAAATAAATAACAGCGATTCATTTGCGCTATCAAATGAATTTAGAATGCCCAATTATATGAATTCACTATTACCTATCTGGAATGATGGAAAAATGAAAGTGGTTCATGGCGTTGGTTATCCAAATCAAAGCTTATCTCATTTTAGTTCAGCTGATTTATGGTCTTCGGCAGCAGATAATGGAAGTCCTTTACAGACAGGTGTTTTTGGACGATTTTTTGAAGATTTATATCCAGATTACTTATTAAATCCTCCAGCAATTCCACCAGCAATTCAAATAGGGAGTTTAAGTAATTTATTATTTAATGGTGAAGATACTGGCTATGCCTTTTCTGTTGCAAATCCTGACCAATTAGCCCAAATTGCTCAAAGTGGAACAGCTTACGATATGCAAAATCTACCAGCTTGCGATTATGGTTCGCAATTAGGCTTTGTGCGTAGTGTTACCAATTCTACCTATAATTATGCAAGTGTAATTAATACCGCATACACATCAAATAGTAATGCTATAAATTATGATGATAATGATATTTCAAAGCAATTTGCTATTGTTGCAAGACTAATAAAAGGCTACTTAGGGACAAAGGTTTATATGGTTACTCTTGACGGATTTGATACACATGCAAATCAGCCAAATACACATCAAGAATTAATGACTGAATTAACCACAGCCATTTCAAATTTCTATGCTGATTTAACTGCTGGAAGTGTAGCGCAAGATGTACTTTGCATGACTGTTTCTGAATTTGGAAGACGTGGAGCCGAAAATGCTTCTAACGGAACCGATCATGGTGCAGCGTCAACTATGATGCTTTTTGGCGAAGGACTTAATGGAAATGGTTTTATAGGTAATCATCCTGATTTAAGTAATTTAGACAATACAGGTAACTTACAACACACAACCGATTATAGAGATGTATATGCTAGCATTTTAGAAGATTGGCTTTGTATTGATACTACTATTGTTGACCAAACATTACTTAATAATTATAATAGAGCAAATTTAGGAATTATATGTTCCGCTGCTTCTGTTGATAATATTGCTATTAAAAACGGACTAGACCACAAGCCTATTTATAAAGAGAACAACGTTTTTGTAGCGTTTACTCTAACAAGAGCAGCCGAAATCAAAATAGACCTAATTGATGTTTTAGGACGAAACTTAGGTGTAATTCACCACCAAAGACAGCTTTCAGGTACATATCAAGTAAATCTAAATCCGCAATATAAAAAATATGCGGGTCAATATTTTTATAGAATTATTGTAAACGGAAAAGCCTATAGTAAAGCGATTGTTTTTGCTAAGTAAGCCAACATTAACAGATATTTAATTCTTTAATTACAAATCATACTTAACCGTAAATAGCAAATATCTTGGTTGCACTATATATTGTGATGTATAAATATAATCAGCTGAAAAGTTATTATCATTTATACTTTTAGTATTCAATAAATTGATTGCTGATGCTTTAAACTCCCATTTAGATCCTTCTTTTTCATAGTACAAATTAGCATTTAGAAAATCGTAAATATTGGTGTTATTACTACTATCAGTAAAATTATTTAGGCTATAATCTGCTGTTAGTATAAAGCTTTTCAGAAACTCTATTTCTATATTTCCATACGGATTATGATTAACCGATTGTAAATTATTTTGCTCACTAATACTTGTTTTATAGCCCAATTCAAAATTTGGCCAATTATTAAAATTAGTGGATAAACTTGTAGTGTAATTTTGACTTGTATGTTTTGTGTTTATTGATGTAACCGTATTCAATGGCGCTGTAATTAACCTGTTAGTATGTGCAATAGTCAAGTTACCCGAAACACGTGCTTTAAGTTTACCAAAACGCTTAGAGATAGACAATCTACCAGATAAACTATCTTCTGGATCAATGGCATTTAAAAAAGTGTTTTTTCTATCAATACTAGTTGGCGCAGGATAGGCATTTTTTATATTATCATGCTTCTTAGTGTAAGTAATACCTCCATGAATATTAGTAAAACTAAAGGTGTTGAAATTAGAATAACGAATACTATATTTATGATGTAGTGCATTAATTAAATTTCTATTTCCGTAAGATAATGAATTATAAGAGTTTAATATAGCGCCTTGAGAAAGTTTAGTTACATCAGTAAAATTAGTTGACATACTATAGCTTAAACGAATATTTTCGGAACGCTTCAAAGCTATTTTTGCAGTAAAATCTGGCAATAAATAAAAAGGTGTGGTTTTAATTTCCGTTCCTAATTGTCTGTTTTTTGACGTGTATTGATGTGCGCTAAAACCAGGCGTTAGAGTAAAAATTCCTTTTTTAAATTTGTAACGAACTCCTAAAAATACATCCGAAAAATTAAAATCAATATCGTTTTGTAAGTTAGCGCTGTTGAAATTTAAGATGGAATTATCATCTAAGGTTTGAAATATATCCGACTTGAATTTTTGTAAATTATAAACAGCACCAAAAGTGAAATTAATATTACTCTTTTTATTTAGAATATAATAGTAATCTAAGGTTGTTTGTAGTTGACTAGTAGTTGTTTCTCTGTTTTGCGAAAGGCTGTATCTAGAAACTAGATTATCAACTGGTAATTCAGAAAAACGCTGTGTTGAATTTATAGAATTATATAACGGATTATTTTTTTCGTATAAAAATTGTGCAGAAAATGAAAATATATTTTTATCATTAAGCGTATAATACATATTCGTATTTTGATTTATTGAAAATGGTTTTTCGTTTTTAGAACTTGTAATTACATCATTACCATTAGCTGTAGAAAAAGAATTGGTCAGGTTGTTTTCCGATAAATTTGAAAACTTAGTCAATACATCATAATTTAATTGAAAGTTAACCCTTGGTTTGTAACTAAAAGACATTTTTAATAAGCCTAAATTGTTGTTTTGTTTTGAAATTCTCTGTGTTTCTTCGGTAATATTTGTTGATGTAATAGTTGTACTACTATTGGTTTGCAACTCATTACCTGCTCCTGAAAAAATAGCAAATCCGTTAAAATTCAAATTTTTACTTAATTCTTGACTAAAATTAATGGCAGCAAATTTATTAGCCAGTTCTTTTGCCTTATTATCTTTTAAAAAGGACAAACCCAAACTATTTGAAGAAACATTAATTCCGCCACTTTTCATCATGTTTTTAAAACCACCTGAAAACTTAAAATAATCTTGAAAAGTAAAGGGTATTTCACCAATATTATTTACATCAGTAATAACGTTAATACTTTTTTTAGGGCTATAATAAAACAATTTTGGATGTGCCAAATAACGTGCCTTGTTATCACCTTGCCCAACTCCTGCGGTTACCTCACCAAACCAAAAACTCTTCTTACCTTCTTTAAGTTTAATATTAATGGCTATATTCTCACTATCATCACCCAAACCTCTCATTTGTGAAACATCGTTGTGATTTTTTAGCACTTCTATTTTTTCAATAGCGTCTGCTGGAATGTTTTTAGTTGCCAGTTTAGTATCGCCATCAAAAAAGTCTTTATTTTCAACCATTACTTTGGATACTTTTACACCATCAACTTCAATTCCTCCTTTATCATTTACCTCAACGCCTGGTAATTTTTCAAGAACATCACCTAGTACTTTTTCTTTACCAGATGTAAACGAATCGGCATTATAAACAATAGTATCACCTTTGATAGTTACAGGCATTTCGTAAGTGATTTCAACAGCGTCTAAATTGTTTTTAGACTCTGTTAAAACAAAATCTTTTATTGTTTCTTGTTCGCCAATTACAATAATTTTTGTTTGCGAATCAAAACCAAGATAACTCACTTTTAATTGTATAGTTGAAGGTTTAGATATTTTAATTTTATATTCTCCCTTCGCATTAGTAATGGAATAACCTTCTAAAGAATTATCTTCGGTATTCATGGCAATTACATTTGCCATATCTAACAAATTACCTTTATCATCTTTTACAATTCCTGATATTTTTATTTGTGAATAGCCAAATATACTCAAGAAAAATAACACTATAAATATTAATTTATTCATGGTTTGGTTGGGTTTATTTTATTTATGAATAATGTAACTAACAGGTTGTGTTTGTTTTATATAAAGTTAGTTAAAAACTTCTATGCTTACGAGAATTATTCGATCGTTTTTTACGTTTATTTTTGTAGCGTTCTCTCATTTCTTTACTTTTCTCCACAACTACATTGTCGTATTTTTTTTGAGTGATTACTTTACCTTTGTTTGGCGGAATAATTTCTATTTTCTCTTTCGGATTTAATACAATTTTGGTGCAAAGATATTGTGTGTTTCCTGCGTCAATTTGTAAAATTAAACCTGGTAAACCTTGGAAATCTTTTGGCCCATTTGATACAGGTATTTCTGGTGTGTACCAAGCAATTATTTTAGTTTTTTTCGTTACTTTATTTTTGGTGTCTTTTTTTGAAAACCGTCTAAAACGGCTTATTCTGTTTTTTATATCTTTTTCAGTTGTTGCTTTTAAACAAAGATAATTACCAATCATTTTGGTTTCCTTTTCAAGTTTCCAGTCGTATGTTTTCAAGGTGTTTTTAATCAAAAACACCTTCCCAAAAGTTTCTTTCTTGTTAACAAATAAACTAGT
>CAYOFS010000081.1:0-8974 GCA_964403095.1 uncultured Flavobacteriaceae bacterium
CTTTATTTAATAAAGTTCCATCAATATCCGAGCAAATTAGTTTTATCATTTTAAATAAATTATAAAAGTCCTGCTCTTTTTAATAAAGCATCAACTTTTGGTTCTTGACCTCTAAATTTTTTATAAAGGCTCATTGGATTTTCTGTTCCACCTTTACTTAATATGTTTTCTTTAAATTTATTGGCGGTTTTTTTATCAAATATGCCATTTTCTTTAAAATATTCAAAAGCATCAGCATCTAAAACTTCCGCCCATTTATAGGAGTAATATCCTGATGAATATCCACCAGAAAAAATATGCGAAAAAGCTGTACTCATACAATTTTCAGCTACATCGGGATATAACTGAGTGTTTAAAAAAGCTTCACTTTCAAAATCTTTTACTGAATTTATTTCATTTACCGATGATTCTCCGTGCCAATTCATATCTAAAATTCCAAAACTAAGTTGTCTTAAAGTTGTCATGCCTTCCATAAAATTAGCCGATTTTTTTATCTTATCAACCAATTCCATCGGGATAATTTCTTCCGTTTGATAGTGTTTTGCAAACAAATCTAAGGCTTCTTTTTCATAAGCCCAGTTTTCTAATATTTGGCTAGGTAACTCTACAAAATCCCAATACACATTGGTTCCAGACAAGCTTGGATATGTTGTGTTTGCTAACATGCCGTGTAAAGCATGACCAAATTCATGAAATAGTGTAGTTACCTCATTAAAAGTTAATAATGACGGCTTTGTTTCGGTTGGTTTTGTGAAATTACAAACAATAGAAATATGTGGTCTTGAATTTTCACCTTCTTTTTTCCATTGTGATTTATACGATGTCATCCAAGCACCATTTCTTTTTCCTTCACGAGGAAAGAAATCGGCATAAAAAACAGCTGTAAAATTTCCTTTATCATCGGTTACTTCATAGGTTTTTACATCTTTATGATATACGTCAATAGTATCAACTAATTTAAAATTTAAGTCAAATAATTTATTGGCAATAATCAAAACACCATCTAATACATTATCTAAAGAAAAATATGGTTTTAAAGCTTCTTCATCTAAATTAAATAATTCTTTTTTTAATTTCTCTACATAATAAGAACCGTCCCATTTTTGCAATTTTTCCACGCCATCTTTAGCTGCAAAATCACTTAATTGCTTAAATTCTTTTTGAGCAGCTGGCTTGGCTTTAACTAATAAATCATTTAAAAATACTTTGACTTTTTCTGGGTCTTGAGCCATTCGCTCTTCCAAAATAAAATGTGCATGTGTTTTATAACCTAATAAATTTGCTCTTTTATGACGTAATTTTACAATATCTAACACATTTTGATTGTTATCATTTTTATTACCTTGAAAAGCACGTTTCCCAAAAGCTTTAGATAATTTTTCACGCAAACTACGATTATTTGCATAGGTCATAAACGGAATGTAACTTGGGTAATCTAAGGTAATCAACCAACCTTTTTCACCTTTTTGTTTTGCTAGCATTTTAGCAGCTTCTTTAGCACCTTCTGGCAATCCTTTTAATTGTTTTTCATCGGTAAGCAACATTTCAAAAGCATTACTTTCGGCTAAAATATTTTCTCCAAACTGCAATTTTACTTTGGCTAACTTCTTATCAATTCTTCTTAGTGTATTTTTATCTTCCAATACTAAATTAGCACCATTTCTAGTAAAATTTTTATAATTTTTATCTAATAAAGTTAATTGCTCTGTACTTAAATTTAATTCATTTTTATTATTATAAACCTTTTCAATACGTTTAAATAATTTTTCGTTTAAACGAATGTCATTAGAAAAATCGGATAATAAAGGTGATATTTGTTGTGCTATTTGTTGTAATTTTTTATTGGTTTCGGCAGAGTTTAAATTGAAAAATATAGCTGAAATCCTACTTAATTGTTGTCCTGAAAAATCTAAGGCTTCAATAGTATTTTTAAAATTTGCTTGCTCTTTGTTATTTGCTATTAAATCTACTTCTTGTTTTGCCAATTTAATTCCTTGTTCAAAAGCAGGCTTAAAATGTGTGATTTTAATTTTTGAAAAAGGTGCTGTTTGGTGTTTTGTATTAAAATTTTGTAATAATGGATTGGTCATTTTTTTATTTGTAATGTTATAAATTACGAATAATTGTTTTGTGAAGATTCACAATACCTGTACAAATTAGACGCAATAAAATCTATTTATTTTTTTGAACTATAAACTGAACTATTATTTCCTTAGAGGCTTTTTCTACTTTCAGTTTTAAACTTTCTTTATATGCTATAATACTATCTAATATTTTAGGATTACTTGCTCCTATTATTTGAGCGGCTAAAATACCTGCATTTATTGCTCCATCTAAAGCAACTGTTGCCACAGGAACACCACTTGGCATTTGCAAAATAGATAAAATAGAATCCCAACCATCAATAGAGTTTCTTGATTTTACTGGTACGCCAATAACAGGTAAAGGGCTCATACTTGCCACCATTCCTGGTAAATGTGCCGCTCCACCAGCTCCTGCAATAATGACTTTTAAACCTCTTTTATGTGCATTAGTTGCATATGCAACTAATTTTTCTGGTGTTCTATGCGCAGAAACGATATCTACTTCAATATCAATTTCAAAGTTTTTTAATATATCTATTGCTCCTTGCATTACAGGTAAATCCGAATTACTGCCCATAATCACTCCTACTTGTGCCATAATTTTATTTTTTTAAGTTTTCAAAGGTAATATTTTTAAAAGAAACTCATTCTAAACAATTCCCATCTTCTTTAATAAAAAAGATGCATTCATATTTTGACAAATGCCATCTTTAAATGTATAATCAAAATGCAATTCATTATTAATAATATCTGCATCAAAATAATGATTTTTAACCTGTGACAACTCTTTAGCTATTTCACAAAGACTTAAATCATGTGTTGCTATAATCCCTGTTGCATGAGATTTAACCAATCGTTTAACAAATTTTTGAGAGCCTATGGCTTTGTCTTTTGAGTTTGTTCCTTTTAGTATTTCATCAAGAATAATAAAATATTTTTGTGACTTTATGTTTTCAGCACTTGTTTTTAAGGAAACCTTATCTACTATAAATTTTAATCTTTTTAATTCCGAAAAGAAATACGATTCATCATCGGTAAGTGAATCGCTTGTTCGCATACTTGTTATCAATTTGATTGGCGAGTATTCAAAAACTTTGGCACAAACAGGTAAACCTATATTTGCCATAACAATACTTAATGAAACTGTGCGTAAAAAAGTACTTTTCCCAGCCATATTTGCTCCTGTAATAATGAAAAATTCTTGATTATTAATAGTGAAATTATTATCAATTCTTTTTTTCTTATTTAATAACGGATGCCCTAATTGTGTTGCTTTAATAGTAAAGTTTTTTTCTTTTAAAATTGGAAAATTATGGCTTGGATGATTAAAAACATAGTTTCCTAAAGAATTATAAGCGTCAAAAAAAGCAATGACATCAAACCATTTTTCTACTTGATGATGGTATTGTTTTATCCATTGCTCAATTTTATAGCTATGCTTGATATCCCAAAGCGCAAAACCGTTTCCAAATATGCCAAAAATGATGTTATTTCTTTGGTCAAAAGCATCTAAAGCTTTAGAAAATTCACTAAAAATCACCGATGCTTTTTTAGAATTTGTCTTGATTTTATTTTGTTGTTGTTTTAGTAATTCAGAAGTAAATTTCTCACTCTCAATTTGCAACAACAATTGATGATATTGTTTAAACGTATCTTTAGCATGGTTGGCATTTTGATATAATACGTTCGTTTTTTTAAGATATATACCCGTAATTATTAATCCCACAAAAAACCATGCTATAATCACTCCAAAACCTATAAATTCCAGATAGTTAAGTACAAATAAACTCAATGAAATAATAAAAAATAGTGTTGGTAAAAAAGCGGCTATTTTTGGTAAAAAACTAGCGTAGTTTTGCAACCAATTTACAATATGAGCAGATTTTGTTTCTACATTAACCAGACTTGCCGTTGCGCTGAAATTTTGTCGCCATTTTGATTTACTAGATAGATTTTTAAATGCTTCTTGTTTAGTTTTAATCGCTTCAATAGTGTTTGCTGTCAAGATAGATACTAATTTATCGGTTCCTGATTTGATAGATGTTCTATTGATGTATTGAAAGAATGAGCCTTCGCCAAATAAATCAATATCATAACTATACTCGTGTTGTGGATTTTTATATTTTTCGCCAGAATAAAGGTCAGACTTATCATTACCTAAAACTTGAAGTTCTATGGTGTTAATTTTAATAAGTGCTTGTGTTTTATCTCTTTTTTGCTGTAAATCAGTATGTTTAGAAACTAAAAATAAAAAAACAGCAACGCCTATTAAAACTACTAAGAACATTGCTTTTAAATTCCCCCAAAAAAAATACACTCCAAAAATTATCATAAAAAAAACAACTAGGCGTATTGTGCTAGATAAAGTAAGTTTATTTTTTACTTGCAGTAGAGCTGATTCGAAAAACTGCTTTTCGCTTTTATAAAAACCTAAAGGATTTTGCATGAAGTTTTAATTATTTTTCAAAACTACTAATTTTATTTTTTATAAATGATATTTAAAAACACAAGCTTTATACAGAATTAGCTTAAAACATAAAAAATCTCCAAAAGGTTTACTTTGGAGATTTTTTAAAAATTTAAACACCTTTAAACTGTTATTAATCTTCTACGTTAAATACGATAGGTAGATTATAACGAACATTTACAGGTTTGTTACGTTGTTTACCAGGCTTCATTTTTGGTAAAAGTTTTATAATTCTCATTGCTTCTTTTTGAAGTCTAGGATGTGGTGCTCTTGCTTTAATATCCGTTATATTTCCATTTTTATCAATTTTAAATTGAACTGATATTCTTTTTTTACCCGCTGACAATCCTAAATCTTGTGCTAAATCAACATCGAATTTTCTACCTACATGCTTAGTAATTTTATCGGATAAACATTTTCTTAATTCTTTATTGCTTCCTTTACATCCAGGAAAAACTGGCACATTTTCAATTACTGAAAATGGTACATCTTCCATTACTTCTTCTTCTTCTTCAACCTCTACAATTTCTTCTTCTTTTACTTCAATGTCAACTTCTTCATCTTCTTCAGTCTCTGTAGATTCAAGTACAGTTTCTTCAATTTCTTTGTCATCTTCAACCACTTCAATCACTTCTGGAGCTGGTGGCGGTGGCGGTGGCGGCGGTTTAACTTCTTTAATTTCTTGAATTGTAATTGGGATATCCTCCTCATCTTCATCTTCAGCAGCTAAGTCTACTAAACTATCGACTTTATAAATAGTATTATATTCAATACCTTGATAGATAACGAATAATGAAAAAACTAAACCAAGTAACATAAATATTTTGGTGTAGTTTTCAAGATTTACCTTTGGGTTTTTTTTGATTTCCATATTATTGTTGTTTTTAAAACGTGTGCTAAAGTAATAAATAAATAGTTACTTATCAAATATTTTTACAAAGTACTTGTAAAAAGTATTAAAAATTAACATTGCGATAAGTATACCTATGCTATTTGCTACAATATCATAAATGTCTTTTTCTCTATTATTTGTATATGTTCCTTGTAAAAATTCCAATAAAATTCCGTAAAAAAACAATATAATACCTACTAATTTATATTTAGAAATATTTCTTAAAGCAAATAACCAACTCATTGTTAATCCAAAATAAGCTGTTGCATGAAAAATTTTATCTAAAAAAGTTATTTTTAACGGAATTTTAATCTGTATCGGATTTGATAAACTTAGATACGCAATTAGTAGTGTTAAAAATAGTGCTATTACATAAGCATTATGCTCCAATAAGTTCTTTATACGCTTTAGCATCTAGTAAATTATCTATTTGAGAAACATCGGTTAGTTCTATTTTAACCATCCAACCATCGCCGTAAGGATCTGAATTTACAGTTTCTGGCGCATCTTCTAACGCTTCGTTAAATTCAATTACTTCGCCACTTAAAGGCATAAATAAGTCTGATACTGTTTTTACAGCTTCAACACTTCCAAATACCTCTTCAATTTCTAGTGTTTCATCTAACGTGTCAACATCTACATAAACAATATCGCCTAATTCATTTTGCGCAAAATCCGTAACGCCTATTGTTGCTATATTGCCTTCAATTCTAAGCCACTCATGGTCTTTTGTGTATTTTAATTCTTCTGGAATATTCATTTTAGTTTAGTTTAATTTTAGTTTCCTATGTTATATCTTATGCTAATACCTGTATTAATCGAGTTTCTAGGAAAAGCTGTTGATATGGCAAATTTAGAGGTGTTTTGGTCATAAAAGAAAGATGCCATTAAATTTTTATTCAAATTATAATCAGCTGTAAATTTTATAGTCATAATAGTTTGTCCACCTGTAATTTGATTTGACTCTGTTTCAAAAGAACGAATATTAGTAATATTATTTCTAACACCAAAGTCTGCTCTTAAATTAATATCGCCTTTAAAGTTCTTTTTAGTTTCGCCTAATTTAACATTCCATTTAACATCTTTCAACTTATATCCTAATCCAACAACATACTCTCTACCTTTTACTTCGGTTATAGAACTATTTGCAAAATTTAAGTTTAATGATCTGTCTGTTTTAATTTCACCTCTAAACGAAAAGGAGTTTTTCATTTTAACATCTAATTTAATTAAAGGTGAAAATGCTTCAACTAAATTAACACCAGTATATAATGTTTTATTTACATAATTACCAGCAATATCGGTTTGTAATGGATTTGACGCATTATGTTGCAAATTACTATTATAACCTGTAATTGCATAAGCCGACTGGTATCCATGTTCTAATGTTACTGTTCTAAAACGTTTTTTAACCCATTTAATTTTTGACAAACCTTTATAGTTAACACGCCAGTTTGGTAAAGGAATATTTCTAAACGGGTTTAATTTTGTTTTACTTGGGTTTTCACCAGAGTAGGTTGCTAAAAATGCAGGAAGTAATACTTCTTGATTATTTATACCATATCCAGCAATATTTTGCCCTGTTTTATTAGCTAATCTTTGAGAAATAATAGCTCTATTTGTTAAGAAACTATTAAATAACTTATCACTATTGGTAAATGCTGTGCCTATCATTAAATGAGAAATAGCATAATTTCCTATTTCGGTTATTGGCGAATTTACCATGAAAGGATTAGAAATTCCATCATCAATTACATCAATTTGTTGCGATATATCTTTGGTATATGTTCTATTACCAGTTACATCAATAGTGAAGTTTTTAAACGGCTTAACTGTTAAGTTTAGATCTAACTTATCAAAATGTGTTCGGCTATAGGTTTTATTATAATAAGGATATAAACTTAGATCTGTTCCTCCTCTAGAAACAATCCAATCATTATTTAAAGCTGTCGATAGTATATTAGTTTGTTCTCCAAAAACAAATCCGAAATTCGGAGCAATTCCACCCGTATAAGAATCTCTACCCAAGAAACCTACATCATGAATATAACCTGGTAAAATAGTACCATTATTTTCCGTATAAGAAATTCGTATTTTTTTAACTGATGTTATTACATCAACAACACCAAGCACTAATTTTTTAGCAAAGGGAAGTTTTTTTCTATTAACTTTTCCGCCTCTTGAATTTCCACCTTTACTTAACCTGCTTAAAGGTTTTTTACTTTTAACTGATTTTTTTCCTCCTTTAGTTAATTTACCTTCTTTACTGTTTGATTCAGGTTTGCCTTTGTCTTTCTCTTTATTTGTAGCTTTTTCGAGTTTATCTTGTTCTTTTCTTTTTTTCTTCTCCTCTTTAGCTTTTTTCTTTAATGCTTTTGCTCTTGCTTTTGCTGATTTATTTTTTTTAGCGAATATCCTATTAACACCAAGTGTTTTATATAGTTTTTTCATGTTTAAATCGGCATTGAAATTATGCGTATTGGCATTTTGAATAGTATTTCCTACAAGAGCAACATTATCTCTTGAAGCAGCTTGCCAATCAAAATCAGCAGTGTAACTATATGTACCAGTTATGAAATTAAGTGCAGGTATTTTATCTAAAGGCAATTTGTAAGTTGCATCTAATTTTTGATGATAATGTTGTGGTCTTCCAATAGCAAAAAACTTATTAAATATTTGTCCGTCAATAATTTCATTTTGTGCATTTCTATCAAAGGCATCATTAATATATGTATTTGCAGCTCTAAAATTAAATTGTAATGATTTTGTTAAATCAAAAGCTACATTATAATCCCAATCAAATGCATAATTTCTACGCTCTAATGTTGGTAAATCTGGTAGAATACTACTTTCAACCAATGGTCTTGATAAAAATTCATTATAACTACGATTAATATTAGAGTTAAGCGAAAAACTAGTTGGTAAATAGTTAAAGTTAAAATCTTTTAAAAGTGTTAGGTATTTATGTTTTTTAATAAATTTTATATTTTTAAAAGGTTCAACGGCTTTAGGTTGAAAACTAAAATTATATCCAGCAGAAGCTCTAATATTTTGATCGTTTGCTTTTTCAACATTATAATCATGATGGTACAAATCGCTATAAGCAAATGAAACGGATAAGTTTTCTACATCATATATACGTTGCTTCTTTTTAGGGTTTGTTCGCTCTTTTCTTACATTAATTAGACTAACACTTCTACGTTTTGTGTAATCCGAAGCATTATTTCTATTTGGGCTTGACTCTATTGTGGTGTTTTCAAATAATACATCTTGGTATTGCGGATCGTATTTAGGGTTTTTCAATTCTTCCGAAATACTTATATTAAGCGGTAATTTAATTCCGTAATTTTTTGGTAATAATTGACCTACATTAATATTAGAAACAAGGTCATATTGCATAACATCTTGCTGACTTCTTTCTCCAACACGTTGATCTAATGATCCAAAACCTTGTGTTGCCATTCCTCCAGATAAGGCAACATCTGCAAAATCGGCTAGATTAAGATTTGTACTTGCTGTTGCAGCCCAACC
>CAYOFS010000082.1:0-8967 GCA_964403095.1 uncultured Flavobacteriaceae bacterium
GGCTTCTATTGGTGTTTTCTTTTCATAACGAAACCCTATGAATAATATGGGTTAAAAAACCCGTATTTACTAACTAAAATACGGGTTTTTAATTCAATAGATCACTTTGTAAATAACATTTCTCTATACTTAGACAAAGGCCAAAGCTCATCATCAACCATGACTTCTAACTTATCACAATGATAACGTATTTCATCAAAAAATGGTTTTACTTTATCACAATACGCTAAAGCTTGTTTTTCAAAATCATTGATTTTATTCGCTTTTTTACGTGCCTCAATCATTTTTTTTGATTTTGATTTTATAGCTGTAATATGACCTGAAATGACTCTTATTAGTTCTAACTGTCCCTTAGCGATATCTTTATAATCTTTACCGAAAATATCCTTCAAACCTTGTGCGTTTTTAATCAATTCCGTTTGATATTTTATAGCCGTTGGTACTATATGATTACGGGCTAAATCACCTAAAACACGTCCTTCAATTTGAATACGCATCATATATTCTTCCATTTCAATTTCGTAACGCGCTTCACTTTCCACCTTAGTCATCACTTCCATTTCTTCAAATAAAGCAATCGTTTTTTTAGAAATTTTAGCTTTTAAAGCGGTTGGCGTTGTTTTATTATTACTTAATCCGCGTTTTTCAGCTTCTTTTTCCCATGCCGCACTATAACCATTACCCTCAAATAGAATACGTTCCGATTTTTTAATATATTCTCTTAATACATTAAAAATAGCCTCATCTTTCTTTAAATCTTTATCTTTAATTAATTTATCAACCTCAATTTTAAAGTCCTTTAATTGTTTTGCAACAATAGTATTTAAAACCGTCATTGGATTAGCACAGTTCGCTGTAGAACCAACTGCTCTAAATTCAAATTTATTACCTGTAAAAGCAAAAGGAGAAGTTCGGTTTCTATCGGTATTATCTAATATTAATTCAGGTATTTTACCAACAACATTTAATTTTAGATCTGTTTTTTCTTGAGGTGATAATTTACCTTTACTTACATTTTTTAACTCTTGCAACACATTAGTTAATTGCCCACCAATAAATACAGAAATAATCGCTGGAGGTGCTTCATTTGCTCCTAACCTATGATCGTTACTTGCGCTGGCAATAGATGCTCTCAACAACTCTTCATTGTCATTTACTGCTTTAATTGTATTTACAAAAAATGTTAAAAACTGTAAATTACTCATTGGTGTTTTTCCTGGACTTAATAAATTCACTCCAGTATCAGTTGACAAACTCCAGTTATTATGTTTACCTGAACCGTTTACTCCTGCAAATGGTTTTTCGTGTAATAATACTTTAAAGTGATGGCGAGAAGCAACTTTCCCCATAACATCAACCAATAAAGAATTGTGATCAACAGCTAAATTAGTTTCCTCAAAAACTGGAGCTAATTCAAATTGATTTGGAGCAACTTCATTATGACGTGTTTTTACTGGAATACCTAAATACATACATTCCGTTTCTAAATCACGCATAAAAGACATCGCTCTATCTGGAATAGATCCAAAATAATGATCATCTAATTGTTGTCCTTTTGCAGGCGAATGCCCAATCAAAGACCTACCAGTTAAAGTAATATCTGGTCTTGCTTTAACAAAAGCATCATCAATTAAAAAATATTCTTGCTCAACACCTAAGGTCGAAATTGTTTTTTTTACATTTTTATCAAAATACCTGCAAACTGCTGTCGCAGCTTTATCTACTTGCTGTAACGCTCTTAACAATGGTGTTTTATAATCTAAGGATTCTCCTGTATAAGCTACAAAAATTGTTGGAATACAAAGTGTGGTGCCATATATAAAAGCTGGTGATGTTGGATCCCAAGCGGTATAACCACGAGCCTCAAAAGTATTTCTAATTCCTCCATTTGGAAAAGAAGATGCATCTGGCTCTTGCTGAACTAATTCTCCACCTCCAAATTTCTCAATTGCAGATCCATTTTCTACTGGCTCAAAAAATGCATCATGCTTTTCAGCAGTTGCTCCTGTAAGCGGCTGAAACCAGTGCGTATAATGTGTTGCTTTTTTTGATAATGCCCACGATTTCATAGCACTTGCAACTTGGTCAGCTATTTTTCTATCTATTTTTGTTCCGTGTTCAATAGCACTTTGAACAGATTTGAATGCTTCTTTGGTCATTGATTGACGCATTGCATTGTAATTAAAAACATTTTTTCCGAAATTTTCAGAATGCTTTCCTTTCTCTTTAAATTTAACAGGTTTTCTGTTAAACGTTTCTTTTAATGCGTGAAATCTAATTGTTGACATTTTTTATTGTTTTTTTGTGTTTTACAAGGGCGAAAATACAAAAAATATAGTTTCAAAATTATTTACCCCTAAAAATAATAGGGTTATGTTGATAAGTTTTTCTTTTTGTTGCCAAAACACAAATACTAGAAAAAATATGTGTGACAAAAAGTATAATTCTGAATTAAATGAAATCACATATAAAGATTAGTAATAATCTTTAACGAGTTGTTGTTTTTATTGAAATATGAAAATATTTTATCGATTACATAAGAATGTTGCTCAAAACACGACTATCTAAAATAATAAAATCATTTATTTAAAAGCTGGAATACCTGTAATATCCATACCTGTAATAAGCAAATGAATATCATGTGTACCTTCATAAGTTACTACACTTTCTAAATTCATCATATGTCTCATTATTGAATATTCACCTGTAATACCCATTCCACCTAACATTTGTCTAGCATCACGAGCTATAGTTAACGCCATATCCACATTATTACGTTTAGCCATAGATATTTGAGACGAAGTAGCTTTCCCTTCATTACGTAAAGCTCCTAAACGCCAAGTTAATAATTGTGCTTTAGTTATTTCGGTAATCATTTCGGCTAATTTTTTTTGTTGTAATTGAAATGACGCTATTGGTTTATCGAATTGTATTCTCTCTAAAGAATAACGCAAGGCAGTATCGTAACAATCCATTGCTGCTCCAATTGCGCCCCAAGCAATTCCATAACGAGCAGAATCTAAACAACCAAGCGGCGCACCTAAACCTGATTTATTTGGCAGTAGGTTTTCTTTAGGCACTTTTACATTGTCAAATATTAATTCTCCTGTCGCACTCGCTCTTAAAGACCATTTATTATGTGTTGTAGGTGTCGAAAAACCTTCCATTCCACGCTCAACAACTAGACCATGAATTCTTCCTTCTTCATTTTTTGCCCAAACTACAGCAACATCGGCGAAAGGTGCATTTGAAATCCACATTTTTGCTCCATTTAATAAATAATGATCACCCATATCTTTATACGTTGTAACCATTCCTGAAGGGTTTGACCCGTGATCTGGTTCAGTCAAACCAAAACAACCAATCCATTCTCCACTAGCTAATTTTGGTAAATATTTATTGCGTTGCTCTTCGTTTCCGTAAGCATAAATAGGATACATTACCAGTGATGTTTGTACTGATGCTGTTGAGCGAACCCCAGAATCTCCACGTTCTAATTCTTGCATAATTAAACCGTAACTCATTTGATCTAAACCCATTCCACCATACTGCTCTGGAATATATGACCCAAAAGCACCAATTTCTGCCAGCCCTTTTACTATTTGGTGTGGAAATTCTGCTTTTTGACAATATTCTTCAATAATTGGTGAAATGTCACGCTTCACCCATTCTCTAGCCGAATCACGTATTAATTTGTGTTCTTCCGTTAATAAATCGTCTAAATTATAATAATCTGGTGCTTGAAATAAATCTTGAGCCATTTTTAAGTTTTTAAATTTGCTCAAATTTACGAATTTTTATGAATTAATAATTATGAAACAACTGATTTATTTATTCAAATAAATTCAAATTCAAATCTAATTTTTTAATATCAATATTAAAACCTGTATAATTTTCAACATCATCTAACATTGCTATATTAAAACTTTTTTGTTTTGAAAACGGACTGATTTTTAACTGTTTTAAATGTTTAGCTAAATATTCTTGTTCTGTTTGATTAGGTGTTGGAATAAAAAACACCTTCTTACTTAACACTGCTAAATCCATTATAGTTGAATAGCCCGAACGTGCTATTATAATTTTACTGTTTATTATACTTTTAAATAATTCTCCCTGAGATTGAAAATTGACAAACTCAATATTTTTAGTATCTTTTAATTTGGGGTTATTACCTAAAACACCTCTGACGAATAATACTTTTTTAGGGTAATTATTAAATTCCAACACCAATTTACGCTCTAGCATTGTTCGTTGTGGCTCTATGCCTGATAACAAAATCAACACTTCATATTTTGGTTTTTTTATTGATTTTACTGAATTAAATCGAGATAAAACACCAATGTATTTTGTAGGAACTTTAATTTTTGAGTTATCAGATAGTTTCCCTGCTAATTTCAGATCTCCTTTAAAGTCAGGTATCCATATTTCATTAAAATTACGCATCACTTTTTGATGGAATTTACTCGTAAAAAATGTAGTAATTCCTGATAAAACATTTATTTGATGTGTAATATAAATAGATGGAATAATTTTAGAATAAACACCAAAACGATTATCGGATATTATTCCATTTATATTTTCTTTTTTAATTATTTGCTGAATAACTTTATATTCATCAGCTACAGCTTTTTTAATTTTAGGTATTTGAAAAAGTAGTTTTAACTTTAATAGATAGCTTTTGTTACTATATTTAATATTATAAGATGGCAATTCATACGTTTTAAGTAATGGGAATTCCTTTTTTAAATACATTAAAGCATTTCCGTCAGAACAAATTATTGGTTCAAAATTTTTTTTTAATAATTCATTTATTACTGGCACACATCTTGTTGCATGTCCAATTCCCCAATTCAATGGTGCAATAATTATTTTTGTTTTTTGTTTTTTCAAATCAATAAAAAATAAACCCAAATTCTTTTAATAAAGAATTTGGGTTAAAAGTACTACTATTTTCAGTATTAAATTTTTACAAATCAAATTTAATCCCTTGCGCTAAAGGTAATTTATCTGTATAATTTATAGTGTTTGTCTGTCTTCTCATGTAAACTTTCCATGCATCAGAACCTGATTCTCTTCCTCCTCCAGTATCTTTCTCTCCTCCAAAAGCTCCTCCGATTTCTGCACCAGATGTTCCAATGTTAACGTTTGCAATACCACAATCCGAACCTGCATACGATAAGAATTTTTCTGATTCACGCATGTTATTAGTCATGATTGCTGATGACAAACCTTGAGCAACACCATTTTGCAATTCGATTGCATTTTCTAAATCACCTTTATATTTTATTAAAAATAATAATGGCGCAAAGGTTTCATGTTGTACGATAGCGTAATGGTTTTCTACTTCAGCAATACTAGGCGACACATAACAACCACTTTCATATCCTTCACCTGTTAATTGCTTTCCTTCAACTGCAAATTTACCACCTTGATCTTTTACTTGCTGAATTGCATTTAAGTAAGTAGCAACCGATTCTTTATCGATTAAAGGTCCAACATGCTTGCTTTCGTCTAAAGAGCTTCCTATTTTTAACTGCCCATAAGCAGCTACTAATTTATCTCTAACCACATCATAAACATCTTCATGTATAATTAATCTTCTTGTTGATGTACAGCGTTGACCACAAGTACCAACTGCTCCAAATGCAGCACCAATAATTGTCATATCTAAATCAGCACTTGGTGTAATAATTATTGCATTATTACCTCCTAATTCTAATAAACTCCTCCCTAATCTACCCGCAACTTCTTGCGCAACTATTTTACCCATTCTTGTAGAACCAGTTGCCGAAATTAATGGTACATTTTTATTTGAAGTTAGCATTTGTCCTACTTTATAATCTCCATTTACAATAGATGATATTCCTTCTGGCAAATTATTATCTTTCAAAACACTAGCAATAATATTCTGACAAGCTATACTACAAAGAGGTGCTTTTTCTGATGGCTTCCAAATACACACATCACCAGCAATCCAAGCAAGAGCTGTATTCCAAGCCCAAACAGCAACAGGGAAATTAAAAGCAGATATGATACCTACAATTCCTAATGGGTGATATTGATCGTACATTCTGTGACCTGGTCTTTCTGAATGCATTGTAAAACCATATAATTGTCTTGACATTCCAACAGCAAAATCACATATATCTATCATTTCTTGCACTTCTCCTAAACCTTCTTGTAAAGATTTACCCATTTCATAAGAAACTAATTCACCTAATGGTTGTTTTAATTCTCTTAATTTATCTCCAAATTGACGTACAAATTCCCCTCTTTTTGGTGAAGGAATTGTTCTAAATTCTTTAAAAGCAGATTTTGCAGTTTCAATAACTTTATCAAAATCTTTTTGAGTAGCCGAAGTTACTTTAGCTATATACGCTCCATCAACTGGAGAAAAAGACTCTATTACTTCCCCAGATCCAAAATTATCTGACCCAGTTGATACTCCATTATTCAGATCTTTAACACCTAATTGATTTAAAACCTTTTTTATATTAAATGACATTCCTTGTTTTTTAAAATTAAGCTACAAAATTACAAAAAATACATCAAAAAAACAACGAATACCATTTAACCTTAAATACGCAAGTGTTTCTTACTAACAAAGCCAAACTGCACACTATTGTTGGGAATGCTCGGTTTTCTATACTCACAACAACTAATGCTATGTTTGTGTGTCTAAAATCTGCGCTACACCAACACTAGCATACATTTTGACTTCTCGCTACGAAAACACTTGCGGATTTAAGGTTTAAACAAAAAAAAATCTTAGAACAAGTAAAACAACTTTTAACATCAATTTGTAAACAAAATTATCGATAAATAAATTAGAGTATATTTTCTTTTTTCTAAGTGAAAAAAATCTATTTTTGTGTTCCCTATGAATACATCAAATATATTTAATGTAACAAACAAAAAAGATTTTACAAAAGAAGTTCTAATAACATTCCAATTTCAAGTAAAAAATAACCCTATCTACAAACAATTTGTTCAATTATTAAAAATAAATATTGACGATATTGATCGCATTGAAAAAATCCCTTTTTTACCAATTCAGTTTTTCAAAACACATAAAATAGTATCTAATAATAATAAAACACAACAAACATTTTATAGCAGTGGAACAACAGGATCAACGTTAAGTAAACATTTTGTAACGGATTTAGATATCTACAAAACAAGCTTTACAAAAGGCTTTAACCATTTTTATGGAAACATAGAGGATTATACCATTTTAGCTTTACTTCCAAACTATTTAGAACGTGACGGCTCTTCATTAATTTATATGATAAAAAATTTAATCCAAAAAACAAAGAAAAAAGAAAGCGGTTTTTACTTAAACAACTTGTTTGAATTGTCAAAAAAATTAAACGAATTAGACAGAAAAGGTGAGAAAGTGTTATTAATAGGTGTCTCTTTTGCTTTATTAAATTTAATTGAATTAAACCAATTTCAATTAAAAAATACTATTATAATGGAGACTGGCGGAATGAAAGGAAGGCGAAAGGAAATCATAAGAACCGAATTACACGAACTACTCAAAAACGGATTTGGAGTTGATAAAATTCATTCAGAATACGGAATGACAGAATTATTAAGCCAAGCATACTCCACAGGAAATGGCATTTTTAAAACACCACCATGGATGAAAATTTTAATTCGTGACACCGAAGATTCGCTCACTATTTTTCCACACAATAAAGCTGGAGGAATTAACATTATTGACTTGGCAAACATAAATTCTTGCTCATTTATTGCTACACAAGATTTAGGTAAAACTTTTAATGATGATAGTTTTGAAATTCTTGGCAGATTTGATAATAGCGACATTAGAGGTTGTAATTTAATGATTATCTAATAAATTTGGATATACGCATTATTTGATTACTTTTGCAGACACTTTATTAAAAATTATAAGAAATAACACATGAAAAACACAGACAAAACAATAGATGTACTGATTGAAATCCCAAAAGGAAGTAGAAATAAATATGAGTACGATTTTGAATTAAAAAAAATACGTTTTGATAGAATGTTGTTTTCTTCGATGATGTATCCAGGAGATTATGGATTTATACCTGAAACTTTGGCTTTAGATGGTGACCCATTAGATGTTTTGGTTTTAGGAGCACAACCTACGTTTCCAATGTGTGTAATGGAGGTAAAGCCTATTGGTGTTTTTCATATGACCGATGAAAAAGGGCCAGATGAAAAAATAATTTGCGTACCAATTTCTGACCCTATCTGGAATGGATTAAAAGATCTAGACGATGTAAACCCTCATTTAATTAAAGAAATCGAACATTTTTTTCAAGTTTATAAAGATTTGGAAGAAAAAAAAGTAGATGTAGGCGGTTGGGGAAATGCAAAAGAAGCCTATCAAATTTTAAGTAAATGTATCGATAGATATAAAGAAAGTTCTCATTTTGAAAATGATGATTTCAAAATTTAACAATCCCAAAATACGATCAAAGCTGTTTTTATTAAAAACAGCTTTTTTATTGCTTATATTTCGCACTTTTGCCATCAATAAAAATCTAAAAATTAAAATATTCTGGAATCAATGATGATTTACATGCCAATAGCAGCAGCTATAATTGGTTTAATTTACATGGCAATCAAAAAATCCTGGGTAATGAAGCAAGATGCAGGTGATGGAAAAAATGAAAGAAATTTCTGACCACATCTACGAAGGCGCTTTAGCTTTTTTGAAAGCAGAATATCGCTTATTAACAATATTTGTTGTTATTGTAAGTATGCTACTTGCTGTAGTAGCTTATTTTATACCTTCAACACACTATTTAATTATTGTTGCATTTATTTTTGGTGCATTTTTCTCTGCTTACGCTGGAAACATGGGTATGAAAATAGCAACTAAAACAAACGTAAGAACAACACAAGCTGCTCGTACTAGCTTACCTCAAGCTTTAAAAGTATCTTTTGGAGGAGGAACTGTAATGGGATTAG